>JABMQA010000698.1 GCA_013203545.1 Bacteroidota bacterium | reverse complement strand
TTCAGCCATTCGGGATTTTTCTTTGCATGGTCAGATGGTGATGGAAGTTACAGTTTTGATGAATTGGTCCCGGACTGGTCTTACCATTTTAATGTATTTCAGAACGAATACTACTATGGTGATCAAATTGACCTTACAATCGACCCAACCGGACCGCAGGAAATTATTATGGATTTTTATCTGGAACCGAAGGATGGGATAACGGTAAGCGGGCAGTTGTTTAATGTGGAAACAAACGAACCCATCCTGATGGCAAACCGTACCGTACGGATCACCGCAATAAACTCGATGTGGGCCGAAACCAATGAAAATGGTGAGTTTACCTTCGTAAATGTTCAACCGGGTTATTATGCCAACATTACCGTAACATCTGAGGATACGGCATACATTAAATGTACTGAATCCACGATTTATGATTTCATAGTTCCGGAGGGGGGATTATCTGGCGTACAACTTTTTCAAAAGAAATTCGAGACCGTGCACGTTGTAACAATCGACGATAATTCCTTTTTGCCCGGTGAAATTAAAACCCTGAGATTCTCGCTGGTACTTGACGATTTAAGATATGGTGAAATCTGGGGTGTGGAACTGCATTTGTCGCCAAACATAACAGCCCTTAGCACAACACCCTTCAGGAAATATACCAACAATAATTTGGTTTTCGAAAGGGAATTCGACTGTAGTTATCCCGACCGGCTGGTTTGGGAAGGCTATCATTCAGTGTATGGTTTAGGAAATGTTGGCAACCTTCAGGCACTCAATGATTCCGTTTATGCCGATGTGGAATTTCAATTTAATGACAATGCAATTGAAGAAGACGCTGAAATTTTTTATGAGGTTTTTTATAGCTATGCCTGTGTATGGCAACCCTTTAGTTTTGGGACCATCCTACTTGAGAATGCAAATGTTGCCGTTGGTATAGATGAAGTTGAAGAAACAACTGGCCGAATAAGCTGCTTTCCCAATCCTGCGTCCGACAAAGCAACCATCAGGTTATCACTGGAAGAGGATATAATTGGTAAAATCGCATTATTCGATATTACAGGCCAGGTTATTTTACAACCGGCAGAGGGTTTATTTGAAAAAGGAATTAATGAAATAATACTGGATACAAGTGGATTAAGTGAAGGAATTTATTTTTATACTTTCAATTCTGAAAGTAGGGTATTTTCAGGCAAACTGGTTATTTCGAGGTAATATTCCTTTGATATACACTTGTGTCATTAAAAATGCTCAAAGGTGAATTATGAGGCTGTCTCAAAAGGTAGTAAAATAATAAATATTGGTCTTTTTCTCCTTTGAGGAGCTTTGTGCATTCTTCGTGATCCTCTGTGAAACAGCTTTTTAAGCTATACCACAAAGTTACACAAAGGAATCACAAAGAACCACGAAGTCTTTTGAGACAGCGTCTTGAAAGCTTCCAAACCATTACACTTTCTTTCACCGAGAATAAAAATGAGTTTATCACCTTAATAAGGTTACCTTTGCCGGCTGAAATTATATGCATATGCAATCAATACGAAATATCGCCATAATCGCCCATGTTGATCATGGTAAAACCACACTGGTTGACAGGATTATTCAGGAATGTAAAACGTTGGATCAGCGCAAGGAAGTTGAAGACCTTTTACTCGACAGCAATGCTTTGGAACGTGAACGGGGAATAACCATCTTATCGAAAAATGTTTCGGTGAATTACAAGAATG
Organism: Bacteroidota bacterium; assembly: GCA_013203545.1. Taxonomy (GTDB): domain Bacteria; phylum Bacteroidota; class Bacteroidia; order Bacteroidales; family 4484-276; genus JABMQA01. The sequence continues at coordinate 3,633 of JABMQA010000698.1, read as the reverse complement.
TTAAAATAAACATCATCGATACGCCGGGACATGCTGATTTTAGCGGCGAAGTGGAACGCGTATTGAAAATGGCGGATGGTGTGCTGTTACTGGTTGACGCTTTTGAAGGTCCCATGCCGCAAACACGTTTCGTACTTAGCAAGGCTTTAATACTTGGTTTAAAACCCATAGTCGTTATCAATAAGATTGACAAGCTGAATTGTAAACCTGAAGAGGTGCAGCAGGAGGTTTTTGATCTGATGTTCAACCTGGATGCCACCGAAGATCAACTTAACTTTGAAACAATTTACGGTTCATCGAAAGAGGGTTGGATGACCAAGGATCTCTATACGGAAAGTGATGACGTTGTACCTTTGCTCGACACGATCATCGAAAATATTGAAGAAGCTCCTTATGTTAAAGGAACTCCACAGATGCAGATTTCATCGCTTGATTATTCAAATTATACAGGGCGCATTGCCATCGGTCGCATTTTCAGAGGTGATCTGGAGGAAGGCAAGTTTTATACGCTTTGTAAAAAGGCCGGCAGAAAGGAAAAGGTTAAAATTAAGGAGATGTTTGTGTTTGAAGGTCTTGGACGTGAAAAAGTTAAAACTGCCCGCAGTGGTGATATTTGTGCCATCGTCGGGCTGGACGATTTTGAAATTGGCGATACAATCGCAGACCTGGAAGCTCCGGAGCCACTGCCCAGAATCTCCATCGACGAGCCTACCATGAGTATGATGTTTGTTGCCAACAACTCACCCTTTTATGGCAAAGAAGGAAAGTTTGTAACATCCCGCCATCTGCGTTCAAGACTCTATAAAGAAACCGAGAAAAACCTGGCGCTGAAGGTTGAAGATACTGACACCGAAGACAAATTTAATGTGTTTGGGCGTGGCGTATTGCACCTGTCCATATTAATTGAAACCATGCGCAGGGAAGGATATGAATTTCAGGTGGGAAAGCCTAAAGTGATCATGAAGACAATCGATGGTGTGAAATGCGAACCTTTTGAAACACTAGTCATTGATGTTCCGGGGGATTATGCCGGAAAGGCCATCGAACTGGTTACCATGAATAAAGGTGAACTGCTTATCATGGAACCCAAAAGCGATTTACAGCACCTCGAATTCACCATTCCTTCAAGGGGATTGATAGGATTGAGAAACAATATTTTGACCGCCACAACGGGAAAAGCCGTTATGACGCACAGATTTAGCGGCTATATGCCACATAAGGGTGAGATAGGGGGGAGGTTCGCAGGTTCGCTTATCGCCTTTGAAACCGGGAAAGCCCTTGCCTATGCCATTGACAGGTTACAGGACAGGGGACGTTTTTTTGTTGAACCCGGCGAACTTGTTTATAAAGGCATGGTGGTTGGCGAACATACCAGGGAAAAGGATATTGATGTGAATGTGAACAAAGGAAAAAAACTCACCAACATGCGTGCCTCAGGCACCGACGACCAGGCCAGGATTGCTCCGAAAATCCGTTTTTCACTTGAACAGGCCATGGAATACATCAAAGATGACGAATACCTTGAAGTGACACCGAAGAGCCTTAGAATGCGGAAGATTTCAATATAAACTCATTCTGCACAATTGAAAAATGAAAAAGGGGCCAGAAAAACAGATGGCGCAATTTTGCAGGATGGAAAGGCTCTCGGGGTAATTGAACTAAAAGGCACCGACACTAAAGTTCTCGGTCCCTTTTCAGTGAAACTGGTTAAGGTATCTTAATTATCTTATTGCTAGATAGTATTTTCTCATCTTTAATTAAGAGAATTGTATAAACTCCAGGTTTCAAGTCTGAAACATCAATTTCTGTTGTGTTGTTTCCATTGTAAATATTAGAATAAAATTCCTCTTGTACAATACAGCCAAATAAATCGAAAATCTTAAAATGAAATAAATCAGGCGTATCAATATTTGTTTCTATTGTCAGTTTATTCCTGGTTGGATTCGGGTAGATCCTTGATGCATTTTGATTTGAATAATTAGTTACCGGAAAGACAGAAGAGATGGAATCATAGTTTACCTTGAAAGTGAAAATTCCATGGTTGGCATTCAAAAGGATTTCAATTTTATCGTCAGCGTCAATATTGCCGATTTTCAAACTGTTAAAGCACCCAACCCTGGAGTTGATCGTATCGCTTCGCCACTTCGTTTCATTATTAGCAATATCAAATAAATTAAGGGTATAATTATCTGTAAATATCAACTCCATAACGTTGTCGCTATTCAAGTCGTAAGTATTGATGGTGTTTATTTTGCCGCAAGGTATGTTTATGGTTTGTTTCGAAGAAAGCGTGGTCCCGTCTAATATTTCTATCGTTCCGTTATCAACAGCGGCCAGGATGTCGTATTTGCCATCATTATCAAAATCTGAAATGGACACAGCAGTATAATTCATCGAGTTATCCTGGATGATTTCATGGGAAGTACCATCGACAATAATTAAAGTATGAAAATTCTCATCTCTCTTATCCAACATAGTTACAATTTCAAATGCCTCGTCGCTGTCGATATTACCAATATTAAGCAAACTGTTTGTTGAGCCTACACCTGCCAACAGTTCACTCTGCCATTCAATTTCTCCGGATGCGCCATCAAAAATATAAATGTAATTCTGCCAATCATCTGGATTTGAACTGCCACTTACATTTGTACCGGACGTAACCATCAGTTCATTCTCACCGTCGCTATCAATATCAACAATTGCCATATCCAAAATGATAGACATGCCATGTATTTCGAAACTTCTTTCTACTTCATAGATGGAATCAAAAACATACACATAAGTGAACGCGTAATCATATTCTACACCCAAAAGCAATTCATTTTTACCATCATTATCAATATCCCCAATTTTAATATCTGTATAGTCTTCAACTTGATTCCCAAAAATCTCTGTATCATTCCGCCATTTAATGTTCTTGGTTTCAGCATCAAAAACTGTTAAAAAGCCATGGTCATAATATTGTAGGTATTCTCCAAAACACCCCGATACAATTTCCAATTGGCCGTCGTTATCCACATCCCCAACATCAAATGCTTTAAAATCACTTTTGTAATGCCTGCTTTGCCAATCTTCGCCCAAGGTTGATAAATCATAAACAAAGAAATAATCAGGACCTGTATTGTAAGCTCCTGTAGACCAAATAATTTCCAGGTTGGTATCAGAATCAAGGTCAGCAACTGCCACATTTATGATCCCATCAATTGGAGAATCCGCCAGGTTAAAGTCTTTGTTCCCGTTCACTCCATTATAACAATACACAGCATCACGGCTACTATTGCCAATAAATACATCTTTTGTGTTGTCTCCATCATAATCATAAAACCACATGCCAGTAATTGGCTTGTCGTAACCATAGTCAGATTCCCACTTTTGCGACCAAATCAATTGCTTTGCTTCAAAATCATATACATAAATTGTGTCGCTGGAAGAGTAAACAACATCTTTCACATCATCGGCATTCATGTCGCTAAGCCCTATCCTCACATTTCCATTTGAAGTCTGGAATTGGTATTCATTAATTATGCTACTGTTTTGCACCTGTATAATACGACCATTCGAATACACCACTTCATTGTAGGGGTCATCATCAATATTTCCAATTTCAAAATATTTTGCCCCAAATGGAATTTT
>JABMQA010000697.1 GCA_013203545.1 Bacteroidota bacterium | reverse complement strand
GGTGGGTATCGGAGACGGAGTAATGGGGTAATGTAGGAAGTAGGAAGTAGGAAGAAAGGAGTAGGTAGTAGGTTTCAGGTTAAAAAGTTTCAGGTTTGCAGGTTTCAGGTTTGAAGGTTTGCAGGTTTCAGGTTTCAGGTTGGAACGAAAGGCAACCCGGCAGCGTCCGTTTGGGCGGTTTTCCTGCGGTGGCCGGATCTGCCGGTAGGTAGCGAAGACGAAATGGTGTGGCTTGAGGTCAGAGGATTGCCGACTGAGGATTGCCGACTGAGGACTGAAGACATAGAAGTAATACAAATATTAAACAATGATATCAATAAACTGCATAGCGGTAGATGATGAGCCCCCTGCATTGAGGCAGATGATGGAGTATATCGATAAAGTACCATACCTTAAACTGTTGGCCACATTCGATAATGCCATCGATGCTTTGAATTTTCTCAAGGAAAACAGCGTTGACCTGATATTTCTCGACATCCAGATGGAATATCTCTCAGGGATAGAGTTGCTCAATTTATTGAACCGGAAGCCGCGGATTATTCTCACCACAGCTTACGATTCATATGCCTTACAGGCCTTCGCCCTGGAGGTGGATGATTACCTGTTGAAGCCCATCTCGTTCGAAAGGTTTTTTAAGGCGACCGAAAAAATATATACTGTTCTGAGTGAAAAAATTCAGCCTGAAATAAAGGACACAACCAAACATGATGATCCCAGGAATTACTTTTTTGTGAAGAGTGAGTTCCGCATTCAGCGAGTTGATTTTGATGAAATTCTGTACATCGAGGGGCTAAAAGAATATCTGATCATTCATACCGGTGCCGGGAAAATCTACACATTACAAAGTTTCGGCGAGATACTGGATAAACTTCCGGAGTGGAACTTTATCAGGGTACATAAATCATTTATTGTGGCGTTGGATAAAATTGATTCGGTGAGAAAAAACCGGATTTTCATCGGTGATGAAGACATTCCGGTTGGAGCTACTTACAGGGACGCATTTATCAACCTGATTGGAAAATGATCAACCCTCAAAAATCGCTCCCGGCCAGTGGAGGTAGTACACCGAAAGCAGCGTAAACACATCCACCAAAATCACACCAATTTTATTTGGAAAGAAAAAGGGGAAAGCATTCCAGAACATGACCAGCAGGGCCAGCGAAACAATGGCCCCGAAAGCGGCCAATGTTTTCCAGGAAACTGAAAATGCTATCCATCCGGGCAGGCTCAATCCTGCACCCACAAACCCGAGGAGTGCAAATACACATAACAAAACACCCACAATTTTTGAAGGTTCGGTTCCAAGGGAGTTGGTTAGTAACCATGAATCAAGCGAATGGTTCTCACTGAATTTTACGCCAAGTGCGGCCAGGATTCCCATGGCATGCCCTGTACCATGAAGCAGAAAAACAATGGCAACAATAATACGGATGACAGAAGGTGACATAATGGTGGATTTTTGATTCAAAAATAACATTTTTTTGCATGTGTTAAATCCAAGGGTGTTCGACAAATATCACATTACAATAATCAAATGATTAGTTGGTCATCGAATTGATCGAATTTTACCACGCCAAAGGCGTGTTAATATTAGATCAATCTGCGTAATTCGATGATTGTTTTATCATTGGCGGAAATTTGTTGTACACCCAAATTCGACCTGAAGGTCAACGACGATTTGCACGCTACTTGTTTTTTCATGGTTCCCCGAAAGCGCGGAATTGTGCCTTTAGGTACAAAATGTTTATAGAAGGAGCAAAATGCCATCATCAATGTGCCTTTAGGTACATCATATCCAACGATAAAATAATATCATGTACCTAAAGGCACATCAAGGGATTCGGGGTCAACATCAGCTATAAATATTATGTCCCTGTCGGGACAAAAAGGCCAGAACACAGGGAAGCCATCCCTCCACCTGGTGTTTACATACCACCCGAAAGATAAATATGAATGAGAAGGTCTCACAACATCCAAAGAATCCAGGGATGGCATCCCATAGCCGTCAACTTAACTATACAAAGTTTTGCTTTATGAAATATTACGCTCCTGGAGCTTTATTTAATTTTATAACTTGCTGGCTACAAATATTTTGCTGCTCTGCTGCTAAACAAGAGCGGCAGAGCCGCGCAAATATTTGTAGAAGTTAATGGATGATCATTTTTTAAGCCCCAGCAGGGCGAAATATTATTTACCCAATGGGAATAAAACCAACTTTTAATGCCCTTAGTTTGATGGCTATGGATGGCATCCCTCATTGAGGAATCCTCCTTTGCGCCTCTGCGGCTTTGCGGGATTCATTTTTTCAAAAATTCAGAAAACACGATAAAAACCTCCCGGGAATCTTTCTATGACAACCGTTTTTTCAGCGCCTGCCCGGTTAGGGATTTTTTGTTTTTGGAAAGCGAAAGCGGTGTACCGCTTGCAACGATCTCCCCACCCTTATCGCCGCCTTCAGGCCCAAGATCAAT
>JABMQA010000696.1 GCA_013203545.1 Bacteroidota bacterium | reverse complement strand
GTGTATGTAAACAGGTCGGACTGTCCCTTCTGAACCGCTGAAAATATCAGGTTCCGGCCATCGCCCGAATAGGAAAAGTCGATAATCTTTTCAAAACCAAAAAGGTTTTGATTTGTCCATCCCTTCTCTTCCACATCATAAAAATAGAGCCAGATCAGTCCTTTCTTCTCAAGAATCATAGCCAGTATGCGGCCTGTAGGGTGCCAGGAAAGCAGCGGGTAGGTATAGTCAACTTTTTCGTCGAGTTTATAACCACCGGTGTAAACCCTCATTAACTTATCGGTTTGCATATCCCGCAACCAAACCTTGTACTTCCCTATTTCGTTGGTAACAAAAGCAGTATATCTTCCATTCGGAGCAGCCTGCAATTCGGTGTACTCCCTTTTTCTTCTAAAGGTCCTTAGTACCCGCTTGCCCCGGAGCTGAAATGACTCATCGGGCAGATCGCGACCAGACAGTTCTGATTCGTAAATTAACAGGTAATGATTGTACCATTCTTTAAAAAGCTTTTTTAGCGACAGGCCAAGGGTATATTGAAACCCTGTTTCCACGCTTCGGCTCACCTTGGTCATGTTGATTATACTGGTTACTGTTGCTTTACCATAAATGTCGGCTATAAATTTCCAGAACGAATGTCCGGCATCTACAACATAACCTTCATTAACAGTCAGCCTGTTAAATTTCTCGAACTTACCCGAAAGAACCAGGTTTCGAACCCTGTTGTCGATTTCCGTATTCCAATCCTCCGACAGGTAAGCGATCAAACCTTTGGTGTACCATTCGGGGAAATTTTGCAGGATCGAGTTCATTACCTGCGACCCGATGTTGGCCCCGAAAATTGCATTCTGAAGGAGAATATGCACAATGCCCTGGCGAATCTGCTGTTCAAAATTAATCAGACTTCCGTCAAAATACAGGACTATTTTGTTGCCCAATATGTGTGTGATCCCCCCGATATTGTATTCCGAGCCTGCGGTAAGGCCAATATTACTTTGCTTTAATTCGCTAAGGTTGTTGAAAATGATAAACTGAATTTTCCCTTCCAGATAGGTGTTCAACTCATTTTCCAGCCGATCCAGCTCCTGTGTGGCATATTTTGCGGTGTGCACTGCCAGTTCCTTGCCATTCAAATGAAAATAAGTATCAAATCTTTCGAAACGGTAATAAGTCCAGAAAAAATCCTTGTACTGAACCCGGCTTCGGCCAAACTCCATCTGGTATCCGTTGTAAAACTGTCCGTAAACCAGTGGTGTAAAAAAAATGAAAAACATGGCCAGTATCAATTTCCGGCTTTTCCCTTTTTTCACGAAGACGCGTAAAATGTTTCTCATTGCGGGATTGGTAATAATCTTAAATGCAAAATAAAGTAATTCTACCTTACAACTGATACTCACGTATGGTTTTTATCCAATTATTGATAACTTTGTAAATTGTAATTTATTTTGTGCCAGCAGTGACAGGCGGGATACACCGAAACGAAAAACTTTAACAATGATAACTGTAAAAAAGATGGTTTTTAATGCCTTCCAGGAAAACACTTTTCTGGTGTGGGACGAAACCAGGGAGTGCGTAATTATTGATCCTGGTTGTGAGGGCAGTGCAGAGCAAAATGAACTAACGGAGTTCATCAACAACAATGATTTGAAGCTTGTAGGGCACCTTTACACTCATTGCCACATCGACCACATTCTGGGAAATGCATATGTTTTTGAAACCTATGGGTTACGTCCTGTGATGCATCGTGATTCGCTGCCCGTATTCCATAGTGCAGGGGATCATGGCAAAATGTTCGGGATCGAAGTAGATGGCCTCATCGAACCGGAAACATTTCTTAAAGAGGGCGATGAAGTTAAGTTTGGCAACCACGCACTTGAGGTACTGCACACGCCGGGTCATGTAAACGGACATATTTGTTTCGCCAACAGGGATGAAAAATTTGTTATTGTTGGCGACGTTCTCTTTCGCGACAGCATAGGCAGAACGGATCTTCCCACTGGTGATTTTGACCTGTTAAGCCACAATATTCAAAATAAGTTATACACCCTTGGCAGAGACTTTACGGTTCACCCCGGTCACGGGCCCAGTACTACTATCGGATATGAAATGCTGAACAATCCTTTTGTTAAGGGATAAATGCCAGTAGGGGGCCAGCATGATTTTTCTAGGTAGTACGACAAGATTTTAATAGCTTCTGATCCGCCAGCCGGACACGTTTCTGCGGATTCATTATGATTTCAATTTCGTTGAAAAATTGTGCCCCTTCCCATCATAAAAAATCTGCGCCGATCTGCGTCAAAAGAAAAAAGAAAACGATGATCCGCCTTCGGAGAAATATCTAAAATTCATTTTAATAATTTAGTCAGAAAGTATTGAATCCTTTTTTTATATTTGTGCACTTACATTTTTGTTGGCACTAAATTTGAAAAGCAAGAAACATTTTCAATATCTAATCATAAAACATACTTTACCAATGAAACACACATTTAAAATTTTGTTGATGGGATTGCTGGCCATCACAATTGTATCCTGCTCTACAAGAAAGGTAACACGCGTAAGCCCTGACGAAACCATTGATTTGAGCGGAAGGTGGAATTCGACCGATGCGAAGACAACCGCCGAAGCGATGATCACACAGGCGTTGAGCGAACGATGGATTTCTGATTTTCAAAGTACCCACAACAGCGAAAAGCCAACAGTGATTGTCGGATTCGTGCAAAACAAGACCCACGAACACATTGATGCCGAGATATTTATTCGCGATCTTGAAAAAGCCTTTATCAACTCCGGACGTGTGAAACTGGTTCAGGGTGGTGAAAAACGTGAGCAACTCAGAGGGGAACGTGCCGATCAACAGGATTTTTCCTCACCCGAAACCATAGCCAAATGGGGAAGGGAAGTGGGCGCCAACTTTATGCTTCAGGGCGATATGGCCTCTATAGTTGATACCTACAAGAAAGAAAAAGTGATCTTTTATAAAGTAAACCTTCAACTTACCAACATCGAAACAAACGAAGTGGTCTGGCTCGGCGACAAGGAGATAAAGAAATACGTAAACAAATAATGTAATCCGGATTTGAATCATTTATAATTCTGAGCAAACAACTTTATTGAAAAAATCATTCAATATGATGAAAATCTTTAACCGGACATCATTATTTGTAGTGCTATGCCTCATGCTGATCAGCATCGGATGCGCCACCTATTATAAGAAAACCCAGAAATTCCAGGAGTATATTACAAATGGTGAAATGGGAAAGGCAAAGGAGTTGCTCGAAAATGATAAAAAAGCCCAGGATGGTATCAACAGGTTATTGTATTTGTTTAATGATGGATGGGTAAACTGGATGCTTGCTGATTATGATCAAAGCAACACAAGCCTGAATGAGGCAGACCACATGATTGAGGATCAGCATAAGAAACTGGGCCTCGAACTTCTCGCTTTATTTACCAATCCTACCGTCAAACCCTATCAACCTGAGGATTTTGAGGTTGTTTTCGTAAATTATTTCAAGGCACTCAATTATTTGGCTTTGGGTAAATATGATGATGCGCTGGTGGAATGCCGGCGTATGAATATATTATTGTATCAACTCAACGACAAATACAAGGAAAAAAAGAACCGCTATTCTGATGATGCCTTTGCGCATGTGATCATCGGGTTGATATATGAAGCTTCCAACAATTACAACGACGCGTTTATTGCCTATAGGAATGCCCTTGAAGCATACGAGAAAATTTACAAGGAAAACTTTAATACTGTTGCACCTGAACAGTTGAAAAAAGATTTGATACGTTCAGCCAGCCTGTCCGGCTTAAGAAGTGATCAGCGTCAATATGAAGACCAGTTCAAGATGCGTTATGAGCCCAAAAAGGATGACGATTCCGGTGAATTGGTCTTTATATGGCAAAACGGTTTTGGACCTGTTAAGGCTGAATGGAGCATCAATTTTACCATTTTGGAGGGGCAGGGCGGCATGGTTACTTTTGCCAACGAAGAGTTGGGGCTCTCGTTTCCATTTTATATTGGTGACCTGTCCGGTGATGAAAAAACCAAATTTTCCGATTTGAATTTTATTCGTATTGCTTTTCCAAAATATCTAGAACGTACACCTGTTTTTACTTCCGGAAAAGTGGCTACAGACAATGCGGATTATCCGCTGGAAATGGCGGAAAACGTTAACAACATTGCTTTTAAGACATTGCAGGACCGCATGTTGCGTGAGATGGCCAACTCACTGTTGAGGCTCGCTGTGAAAAAAGCGATGGAACAGGCTGCCCGCGAGGAGAATAAAGATGTGGGCGCAGCCATCAGTATCATCAATGCACTCACCGAAAAAGCCGATACCCGTAACTGGCAAACCTTACCCTATTCCATTTCCTATGTAAGGGTACCACTGCCGGAGGGTAAACATTCATTAACCTTCGAGGCCAATTCCGGGGCTGGGGTTTCCAATCACACATTTGAGGTTGATATCAAAAAGGGGCAAACACTGTTCTACACCTATCAAAGTATTGAGACCAATCCGCCATCGGATTCGGAGTAATTTTATCCGATAAGAAGCTGTCTAAAAATTGATGGAGAAATAAATAGCCCCGTCCTTTAGGTCGGGGAAAATGAAATTGTTCTATTGTGGGAAGCAAAATCCAGAAAAATTTAGTTTTAAACTTCAAATTTTTCTGGATTTTGCTGAATTCATTTACATGAATTACAAGATATCCCTGGCATATATTTTCCAAAATTTACATCATTATATGGCTTTTTTCCACATACGAGAGGACCCGCCAATACATTTCATTGTATATTACTCAATTACAGTAATTTAATAAATTGGAACTATTTTTGCTAAATAGGCTGTTCAAATTAGAAAATCTAACTAAATTAATAACAAAAAAAAATTACTATAAGAATGAGATTTTTACCTCTAATCCTGATCGCCTCCCTTTCAGTATTATTTGTTACATCATGTAAAAAAACAGTTGATACACCGGTAGAAGCTGACAAAAGCTTTGAAAATTTGCAGGTGCCTGATGGCTTTACCTGGTCCACCCTGGACAAATCAGCATTTGTTGTTCAAATTGTTAATGCCGGCGAAACACCAACCGGCGCACTCAACGGGTATCCTCTAGATGCCACCGATATGCACGGCAATTTATTACAGCGTTCGAGTATTATTGACGGACAAGCCCGTTTTCTCTTGGAGCTGAACAAGTCCATTGAAACCATCAGGCTTTATTCACCGTCGCATGAAATTTCACAGGATTTAAGCCTGAAAAGTGAAAACAAAACTTTTAAGCTCACCGAAACACTCAAGTCGGTAAAAGCCTTTGAAGATGCTGATTCCGACGGTGTATTCGACGATTTCGACGATTACCCAAATGATCCTGACAAGGCTTATACCGTTTATTATCCTTCGCCGTACAGAAATTCAGATTTAAAATCCGGTGACGAGACATATGAAACCTGGTATTATCAGATGTTCGAAGATCTCTGGCCCAACAAGGGTGATTATGATTTGAACGACCTTGTTCTTAAATTGAGAATGGATACAGTTTTTAACGGCCAGGGCCACTGGGCAGCCGGTTCGTTCGATTTCTACATCTGGACCAATGGTGCCGGTATAGATTTGGGCCTGGGTATTGAATTTTTTGACTACCTCGAAAATGTGGAAGACAAAATCCGACTTAAATATTTACAGCCTGGTCAACTCACCCTTACACCCGGATCCTATGACCCTGCACACACCGGAGTAGACCCCGATGTAAGCAATGGGATTATTGTATTTAGCAATGC
>JABMQA010000695.1 GCA_013203545.1 Bacteroidota bacterium | reverse complement strand
GTATAATTGATTGCGGAAATTTTCGACTCTCTCTCTCTCTCTCTCTCTCTCTCTATATACATAAAAACACAACAACATCAACTCAATCGGGCAAGGTTTCCCAAAAGGGCATGAAAGGTCAAATATCCATGTAAGCAGTGGGGCCATGATTAAAGGATTTTAGATGGTCAAAGGTAGGGAAAAAATCATTTCAGAATCAATATTTGTTTAAAACAGTTATCATTCAAAATTCATCATTTATCATTTCCAAATCCCCTACCACCTCCTCACCTTCACACTCCCCACATTCTTACCTTCCAGAAACACAGTGATGATATACTGCCCCGAAGGGATTTTCTCGCCATAGTCATTATCGGCGTGCCAGCGCATCTGGAAATTGCATGGGACGGACCAGGCATCAAGCAGCGTTTTTACCAGACGGCCATGGAGGTCATGGATCAGGACTTTGATATTTCCTTTTTTAAGCAAGGTGAATTTGATGAGCGTACTCTCCTGAAATGGATTGGGCTGCACCTTTGGTTCCCCGCCAAGGTATTTTGGAAGTACCGGCCTTACGCCAACCGTAGTATCCTTGAATTCATAGGCACCCATATCGATCCTTCCGTAGGCGATGCGCGGATTACCGGCCAGGTCGGTGGCGGGAAGGTGGATGGTGTCCATATCGTGGGTGTAGAGGATGTATTTGCCGTTTTCTTCCTTGATGTAGGGTGGATCCATCCCTTCCTCGTACATGGGTGTGCCGGTGTTGATGCAGGGGGAAGCGGCCTGGAGTTGGTAGGGATTTTCGCCTGTACCGGTAAACAGGGGATTGCCCTCGATGTTGTTGGCCCCATAATGCAGGATGTTGTAATTCTGCTGATTCCAGATGTCGTCCAGTCCCTGCTCGACGAGGGAATAATCCAGGTACAGTTCCCCGGCAGGACCGGTAGGGGGAGAATTTACCCCGAGTATGATTGACGGGTGCTCGTTGTTGTAAAAGATGGAGTTGTACATACGTGATGTCATGTTTTCCCATGTGGAATAGGCGCCGGGGAGATGGTTTTCGTTTTCGTTGTTGGCAAGCGTAACATTGGTGATGTTGTTAATGCCACCACTTATGGAAAAAGTACTTAAATGTTCCAATCCTCCCCAGGAATCATAAACTTTATTGTTGCATACCTGAATGTTAGCAACTGATGCACGCAGAGGGGTTGTAGTTGTGTAGGATACACCAACAGTGAAACCAGCACCGATAAAGCCATAACCTTCTAAATAATATGAATTATTACTAACTATTATATTTCTTGCCTTTATAGCATCGCGAAAAAGCTGATCTGAATAAAAGAGGAAAATCGTTTGGCCTCCAAAATTTTCATAAGCAGAAATATTATTCAACGACATATAATCAGCAGTTATTAAACGGCATGCACTACTTGAGAGACCAAAATTATTTTCAAAGCATAGGTTTTCCATTGTATAATTATAATATGTTGAAGCCAAATCAATCGAACCAGGTTTAAAACGATGATCCAAATATGTAATTGAGTTACCATTAACAAAAGACAAATTCTTTAGTTTCATCCCATACGATCCAGGATGACAACTATAATGAAACCAATTTTCCTCGGCATCGATGATACAAAGCTTCATGTCTTCACCTCGGAGGAAAGAATTATTCCGGGCATTGATGGGAAAAATCTCATCGCTTAATGAGGGACTGTATGTTCCGGGCATGACATGCACAGTCCTTTTGTTGTTGGTGTCAGGATTGATTTTTGTCATGGCATACCAGATATTTTTCAGTGGATCATCCGGGGTAAGACCGCTGTTGGAATTATTACCCTGGGGACTGACATAGACATCGGCTTCCACCTGGTCGATCATGGCATGGTTGGCATTAAGTTCAAGGTCATACACAGGGGATCCGAAATCATCTGAATTATAAATACAATATCCATTATCAGATAAAGTTGATGCTGTATCTACCCTGAACACAAGCATTTGCAAGCTAGTGTGCTTAAAAAAATCATTACCCATAATGGAATGATTACAATATATACTATTGAGACAAATTGTATCTAATTCCAAATTTTCACCACCATAATACCACAAACCCCCTCCGCCAAAATAGGCAATATTGTTTCGAATTATGTTACCAGACATAAAGACATTTGAATGATGAGCCTTTATTCCGCCTCCATATACCTGGGCAAGATTGTTTTGAACAATACAATAGTAGATATTTTGATCAGCATTATACAATAAAATGCCACCACCCATTCCGAAATAAGATTGTGGAAAATTAGTCTCATTATTTCTTGCATCCCCCCCCTGAATAATAAAACCGCAAATGGATCCGATACTTCCTGTTGGGAAATTATCTGCCACAATCACCGAATTTTGGATCGTACTTCCGTCTATGATGGTTTCATACATGTACTGTTTATCCCCGGTAGTCAGGTAAAGGCTTGCCAGTGTAATGGGTTTGGCGTCGATGTGAAGGTTTTCATAGTAGGTTCCGGGCCAGACCAGCACGGTGTCGTGCATGCCGGCTGCATCGATGGCTTCCTGTATTTTGGTGTAGTCGCCGCTACCGTCCTGTTTTACGGTGAGGATGGTGGCGTGGGTGGTAATGCTTAGGAGGAGGAGAAAAAATACATACCTCACCCCCCGGCCCCCTCTCCTTTTTGGAGAGGGGGAGGCCTCCCAATAGGATTTTAGCAAGAAGAATGGTTCACATTTATTACTTTGTTTTTTCATGTTCTATT
>JABMQA010000694.1 GCA_013203545.1 Bacteroidota bacterium | reverse complement strand
TAGCAGAGGCAGCACGCAATGTGATGGCTCAGTTGAACGACAAAGCAGCCTCATGTTTCGAACAGTTTGGTGTAAATGCATGCACCGATGTTACCGGGTTTGGATTGCTGGGTCATTTGAAAGAGATGGTGCAGGCATCAGCCGTATCAGCAGTGATCCTGGCTAATGATGTGCCGCTGATTGATGGTGTTGAGGCACTGGCAGCTGCCGGCCACATTCCGGGTGGTACAAAAAATAACCTTGACTTTGTAAAGGAAGTCGTGTCATGGGATGATTCCATCAGTGATCTTCAAAAATTCATCCTCTGCGATGCACAAACATCGGGAGGCTTATTGGTTTCACTGCCTCACGACCGGGCACAGGATTATGTTGATTTTTTGAATAATGAGTATCACATTGAGGCGGCATTGATTGGTATGATCTCCAAAGGAGATAAAGTAAAAATCGCTGTTACGTGACAATGTTGTTTTGAAAGGGGTTTGTTTATAGCGTATTTTACATGTATTATGAAACCATTAAAATATCAAGGATTAATCGCTGCATGTGGTATGAACTGCGGAATTTGTATTGGACATCTTCGAGACAAGAGACCATGTGGTGGTTGTTTTAAATTGGATTGTGAGAACAAACCTAAACATTGCAGAAGCTGTAGCATTGTTAATTGTGAATCATTGGCTGAAACAGAATCAGGATTTTGTTTTGATTGTGAAAAATATCCCTGTGCCAGGATAAAAAAACTTGACAAGCGATATCGCACAAATTATGGTATGAGCATGATTGAAAACCTTGATTATATTCAAAAATATGGAACTGAAAGATTTCTTGTGAATGAAGAGAGTAGATGGACTTGCAAAAAGTGTAGTTCTGGATTATGTGTACACAGAGATATTTGTTTAAAATGTAAAGAAAAAATTAATGTATCTACTTGACTAAAATACCCTTCAACCAAATGTTGATAATATCTGCTAAAAATGCTGAAATCTTTAATAAGACCGACTAATAAAACCTTTTGGCATATCTTTGGTTAATAATTCAGATCAACAAATAAAAAGGAAAATTATGAATACCAAACAAAAACTCAGTAAACTGGTGATGGCCACCCTGGCTTTCACCCTCACGATTTTGATAGGATTAAATGGTTTTGCACAAAGCAAAAAGGAATTACGTGCACAGAAAAAAGAAAAGGAGAACCAGGAACAGGAGGTCAAATACAACAAGGCCAAAGCAGCCATGTTTGATACTGCCTTTGTAATTACGGTGGAGAGTATTCAATTCAGAAACCATGGTGTGACAAATGTTACCCAGAACATCAACTTTGTGCAGGTGATTGGTAAAGATGGTGTATTGCAGATTGGTTCGGATCTGGCACCTGGTCCGGGCTTGAACAATCTTGGTGGCTTCACGCTGAAGGGTCCCATCAGCAATATCAAGATCAAGGAGAAGAAAAACAAGGTGTATATGTCCTATGTACTTACCGGATTGATTGGAACGGCACGTATTGCCATTTCTATTGTTGGGTCGAACCAGGCCACGGTGGATGTTGACGGGATGTATTCGGGCAGGGCATTTACGATGCGTGGGGACCTTAAGACATTGAAAGAAGCACAGGTTTTCGAAGGGACGGAGTTTTAGGCTTTCATCAGGGCATTGCTTATTTATTTTCACTGACCATCCAATTTGCCCGACTACATTTCCTGGGCAAGCTTAAATCAGTCGAACGCTTAAGCCGAAGTTTGGCGGAGGCTAAGTTTTTTTATTTTAGGAGGCTATTTTTTTGATTATACTTGCAAAACCACAAAAAATAACTTGTATGAACAAAATAGTGCGTAGTTTTAATAACGTTATTCCGCTGTTTTTCTGGATCTTGTGCACAATTTCATATGCTCAAAACCCTTTACTGGAATTAAGCTTCACCGCAGTAAACATTACCCAATACCAGCAATTGGATAGCATTAAAATTAAAAATCTGACCCTTGGTTGCGACACGGCCCTTTATTATCCGGATACTACTTTGGTGTTGGATTATATTTCTAATATCCTGGAATCCGGAGAATCGATAGAAAACCATTTTTTCCTTGGGCAAAATTTCCCCAACCCTTTTAAAAATGAAACCCATGTGAAGTTGTATTTGCCGGTGGAGGAAAATATTGTTATCAGGATATCAGATGTGTTGGGCAGACAAATAGCCAATTATAAAAGATCCTTGCAATCCGGACTTCATTCTTTTACTTTTTATCCCGCAAAGGAAAGGAACTATTTATTGTCTGTATCGGGGAACTATGCAACAAAAACAATTAAAATGTTAGCGATAGGGGCCGGGTCAAATACAGCATGCAAAATTGAATATGATGGGTTAGAAGAAAAAACAAAACCTTTTAAATCAGACAAAGCACTATATACCTTTGTTTTTAATGAAGGTGATGAATTGGTATATATTGGGAATGCCGGTGGAGTTGAATCAGCAATTTTGGGATCACCAACCGAAAATCAATTGATTGAATTTCAATTTGCCACAAAAATACCCTGTCCCAGGACGCCATCGATAACATACGGCGGACAAATTTACAATACCATCCAGATATTAAGCCAGTGTTGGCTAAAGGAAAACCTGAATTTCGAAACAGCAAATAGCTGGTGTTAATATTTTTGACTTCTCTGCCAAACCAGGCGGCTATCGATTCACAAATGGTAATTTTTTTGGACTTACCAGTGAAGCAGGGTACTGGACATCAACAGAATTGGATCAGGAAAGTGCCTGGCAGCGGTTTATCGCATTTAACCGTGAAGGAATTTATCGTTATAACTTTGATAAACAATTTGGTTTATTTGTACGCTGTTTAAAAGATCAGGCAAATGATTAAGAAAAACCAATAAAATTATTGCCCTTTTGATGTGTCTTTGCTTTTCAAACGTAAAATATTGCAAGTCTTAAATATTTACTGAGAGAGATCAAAGCAAAAGGTGAAACCATGCCCTCCCCTCTAAACTTACTTGTAATTCATTGTCATTCTGAGCGTAGGGGAGAATCTATATTATTAGCAGGACAACAATAAAAAACTATATCATGATGAACCGTTCAAAGAAACTACTCTATTTAATTGTTTTATTAATAGCTTCATGTTCTCAAGAGAGAACGGATACCATAATTTTTCGGGAGAAGTCTAACCTGGCCACCGATTATGAAGTACTGTATGAAAGTGGAAATTGGGATCACCCTGAATACAGCAAAGCCTTTGAATCGTATGGTAACCAGAGGGTAGTTGTTGAAGTCGGGAAGACATCAAATGGTAATGTGCAGGTAATTGTTCCCTGGCGAAGAAGAGACAATCAACCATCTGAAAAAGACATAATTATTGTTGATGCAAAAACAAATACTGTTGTTGAAAACAGGTATATTCTTGAAATTAATAATGAATTCGGGCACATCATCTTTCAACCTAAAGATGATTCACCGCTTTATTATATCTATTATCTCCCCCATTCTTCTACAGGATCGTATTACCCAAAATTGACCTATAAAAAACCAACAGAAACAAAGGATGCTTCCTGGTTATCAGCAGTTGAATTGAGTAAAGACAAGATTACCGGATTACCCAAAGCCAGGATCATCAGTATTCAATCCATAGATGATTTTCACAGCTTCTTTCCAATGGAGGTAATTGCAACCCGGGAAGAAGTTTTAACATTTATCTCCGGCAATCCCGGGCCTTATTACCTGTTTCCTGAATACCGTAATAATCCCATTAAGATGCAGGATTACCTTCCCTTACGCTGGGTTGCTGATACAAAGAAAGTTAATGGAATTTCGGATAGCGTTTTCAGAGGAGAATTTTATTCCTTTCAAATCGGAATATTCTCACCGGAGGAGAGCCTGCAAGACATCAATTTCGAATTTACCGATTTCGAAGGTAAACATGGGAATAGCATTTCCAGGGAGATGATGACCTGTTTTAATAAAGGGGGTATTGATTTAAATGGTAAGCCTTTTGACAAAATAATATCTGTAGATAACGGCAAAATTCAGGCATTCTGGTTTGGGGTTGAGATCCCAATCGAAACAAAACCTGGATCTTATATAGCTAAAGTCATTGTAAAACCAAAAGGTGTTTCAGCTGACACTGTTTTTGTAAAACTTAATGTCTCTTCCAAAACAATTGCCAATTATGGAGATGATGATCCTCAAAACATGTCTCGCTTGCGTTGGCTAAATTCAACAATTGGTACCAACAAAGATTTTATTGTTAAACCATTTGAACCGGTGAATGTATCAAACAAAACAATCAGCATTCTTGGTCGTGATATTGAACTGAATGAATATGGGTT
>JABMQA010000693.1 GCA_013203545.1 Bacteroidota bacterium | reverse complement strand
TACTATTCTAAAAAGGACATTTTGAAACAGAATCATGACAGGGGGTATGTTATTAAGGTTTGCAGGTTTTCTTCTTCCCCGTATTTATTGTCAGGTTAACGAAAGGCTGGTTGAAAATCTTTTCCGGATTATAAGCCATTAAGGTAAGTCCCTGTCCCCCACCGGCCAGCACACTGCCGTCGGCATTGAACATATAGGTATAGACCGGGATATGAACCAACCCGCATCTTTCTAATCCTAATACCTCGTATGCGGCCATGGCGGTACCGGCACTGCCCGGATTAAACAGTAAACAATAATTCTCTTGCAGACGGCTTAAGATATCTTTTTCATATTGGGTCGGCAGATTCAGGTTCTTAATATCTCTTTCGGTTGTCAGGTCTTGCAAAGGCCCGGTTATGGTCCGAGCCTTTATTATAAGTTTATTCGTCTCAATGGATTTGGGAATAAAAACTATAGTCAGTGTCTTTGTATCAGTTACTGTATAACGAAAAACAGCTTGCTTTTGTATTAAAAATTCCGCCAGTTCCGGGTAACAATCGAGGCTTTTTATATGCTGAATGGACAGGCTCTTTATTATTCCCCTGTCTGCAGGAGTATCAGCTGTGATAAACACATGATCAGCCGTTTTCAAGTCACCCTTCGGGGTTTGCTGTTGAAGCATTGGAACGGAAACCAGGGTTAATGAATTGCCGGCAAGTGTTATTGTCGTGTCACCCCAAATTTGAGCATTTTTGTCCATTAAACCCAGGCCGATTTTGAGTGGCCTATCTTCATCCGCCAGATTGCATACCGTAATGCTGATATGACCATCTCTGCTCCAGGTATTGACTAGTATTGTATCAGCCCAAGGATGAATTTGCTGTGACTTCAGTCGTCCCCCGGCATACGAATCGTTTATTCCGGTGAGAATCAGAATGTAAATAATCAGGAATAAGCATCGCATCTTTGACATGGTGTTACCTTATTTACGGTGGGGTATTTGCCGGATCCGTAATCGAAGTTGGCGGATCCGGCTCAATGTGGTTTGCTACCAGTTATAAATTAATCGGCTGGGTTTGGCAGCGCTGTTATCCTGAACCTGGGGGTCTTCAGCTGCATCGGCAGGGAATCCATTTGCAACGGTTACATAGGCGTTGCTTTTGGGGTCGGCATAATTGAAAGCTTCTTCGGCCGTTAGCCAGCAGTCGTGGTTGTTGTTGCCAGCTGCCTGGGATACAAATTTACCGGTTATATTCATGCCTTCCAGCAGATAATAGGTAAAAACACCATTGCCCAGACTGCTGTCATCCCAGGATGACTTGGCTCCGGTAACAGCGGTCATGACAAAAAGATTGCTGGTGTCGCTATCCATATTCTGCAGATCGCGGGGAAATTTCAGTCCATTAATAACTGAATCCGGTTCCCCTTGAGGCATAAAGTCACGGTAACGTTGAATTTTTCTGGAAATTATTATTTCTTCATTTGAACGACTGAGAAGACTACGCCCGATAAAATTCCCGCTGTGGCAGGCATCCAGAATTACATATAGATTGGTGATATTACCTACTCCTGGATTTGGGATATTTTTGAGGGCATTTGAAAGATCGGTCACCGATATCCAGTTGGCGTCTTCGTAGGCACAAAGATACTGGTTGGCATCGGTAGTCCCATTAGAGCCATGTCCGGAAAACTGAAACAGAAATAGATCGTATTTCTGCATACCAGCGGCAATGGCCGCGATCTTGGCTGTAATGGCCGCCTCGGTGGCTGCGCTATTGGTGAGAGTGTAGATGTTGGTATCCAGCCAGCCGCTGTTGGTCATCTGTGTTCCGGTGGATTTGAGGGAGGCCTTCATGTCTATGACGTCATTGACACAATTGCTGAGCCATGATTGCTTCTTATAGGTAACTGTTATCCCATCGTAGTCCATATAATTGTCCGGTCTTGTCATGGTCAGGCGATAAATAGTAGGTCCACCGGAGATGGCACTCCATGCCACAGCAACGGCTGGCCGGTTGGTGACACCGCTGTTGTCCTTCAGGGTTGCCGAGAAGTCGCCCATGCCATCTGCCTGCAAAGATACTGTGACATCGACAAAGGTACTGGCCCCACTGTCAGACCAGGAAACGCTACCGCTGGGTACCTGCGAAGGCGGGTATTCATTGAGACCCACCAAAAGAGCGTAATTGGTGCCGTATGTGACAGTATTGGAAAGACCGCCTTCCAGAACATCATCTTCATTTTCGGGTGGTACGTACACATAGACATATAAATCCCGGGCACCCGCCGTGATATCGTTATAGGTCAGGGTATAGTTTCCACTTCCGTTATCAACTACGGTCACCGGAGACATTATCATGCCGGCATTAACTACTTTGATATTTGTTGTGGTCAGGCCTTCGACCAGGGTGTCTTCGGCATCTGCTACATCCATGGTCAGCTGCACGCTCGGGTATGAACTAAGATCAGGCTGGCTAATGGTGACGGTATACACATTGGCACCATTAACTTCGAGGTTTCCCACATCCCAGACTGAAACACCATCTCCGGCAACCCAGTAAGATCCAGTGCTGGGTTGGGTCAGAGTATGAGAATCCAATATCTCTGTTACAGCATTGACCTCCGCAGAGACATAGGCTGTGGTTGGTGTGGGGGGGGCCACAGGATCTCCCTCTTCATCTTCATGATGATCAGCATAGTAATAGACCTTGATGGCATAGGTCTTGGTTCCCACCACCTCGTCTACGTTGATGTGTTCGGGGCCGTAACCATAGGTGTTATCGTAGTCCAGGACCATATCGCCAGCCCATATATTGGAATAATAGCAGTGTGAAACAACATCTCCACTTTCATCAAGCTCTGCCACGTGCAGGTCGATGTCGGTTTCATCTGTATCCCACCACAGGGTCACCAGCATGCTGGAGGGCTCAATAGCCCCAACAATATTCCATTGAGCCAGTCTGGCAAAAAGTGTGTCCTGCAGGTCGTATACTTCTATACTGAGCGTGTTGGGCCCGGCATTGATTGAAAAAGTGATTTCGAATACCCATGAGGGGCCTTCCTCATCTCTGGAGACCTTGTCCATAAATACAGTAAAATCACTGGCCGATTCTGTATCTGAAGGATAAGCTTTGCCATGTTTTACCATGTATGTTTGATCTTCTTTGTCAATTGTTCGTTGCACTGATCTGTTGCTTGTCGCTTGTGTCACATTGAGTGGAATACGATTATCGTTTATTACCAGGTAGGCTATACCATCGTATGTCTCGTCCGATCCGGAAGGGTTAGGCAGCACTCCTCGCATGGTCTGGGTGCTTTGTGTGGTTATCGCACCATCTGCGATGCCGCTTTCTGTTGTAAAATCTGAATCGTCCAAGGGGGTTACTTTATTGCAGCCTATTAGGGCAGCCGATCCCGCAATGATGATTAATGTAAATAAAAATCGGGAAAATATTTTTTGCGTATAACGAGTTTTTTGTTTCATGGCTAGAACTTCCTTTTTTAAGTGTAAGGTTAGTTTATATGACTTTTTATGAGTATATATAGTTAATTATATTTGAAAAACCTTGTTTGTCAAATATAATTTGAATGAACATTCATTGGGTAGTTCGGGATGAAATTTCAAACCTCAGCTACTTAAAATTTTCAAGTTCCATCCTCTTCTCTAAAACCGTCATATCAAGTTCAGGCTTTTACAGATGAGCGTTTACACTTTATGAGCGGCCTTACGGCTTTAAAAAAATTACAATGCAATTACCTCCGCATTCTGCGGTAAATTATTTAAGATAAAACTTTTCTGCATTTTTGCCGAGGATATTTTTTCTCTCATCGTCTGTTATAAAACTAACTAATTTTGCAGCATTAACAGATTCTTTTATTGATCCAAAAGGATAATCAGACCCAAAGAAAATTTTATCTGTTCCATGCTTTCTAATAATTTTTTCTGCCATTGCAGGATTTATAAACTTGTAACTCAGTGATGATTCCATATATATATTTTTTAGGCCGGCAAGCTTGTCATAAGTCTCTTCCCAGACATTAAGTCCGGCAAGATGAGCACCAATAATTTTCAAATCAGGAAAATCCAGCGCAATGTTTCTAATCATATGGGGTTTTGATCTGTCTTTTGGCCCTGAAAAAGGTTCACCTCCGATATGAAACATAACCTTCATGCCGGCTTTATCAAGCTCTTCATAAACCGGATAGGTTAGATTTTTATCATCAGGTTTAAATCGTTGAATATCAGGCTGAAACTTAATCCCACAAATATTATTATCTTTAAGTCTTTTAATCTCATCTTTAAAATCTTTGAATTCAGGATGTACTGTTCCAAATTTTATAAATCTGTCCTGGTTTAAATTGATTAACCAGGTATTAGTATTTTTAACTCCGGAAGGGAAGGGAGCAACCATATGTATTACTGAATAGGATATTTGATTTTCATCCATCTGAGAGATTAGATCATTCTCTGTAGCAAGGCCGTAAGTCTTCACGTTAAACATTTCAGCAGTGTTTTTTAAGAACACTTTGGCCTGATCATCAGGAAAAATATGGGTATGGGCATCTATTATCATTATGAAGTTAAATTATATACTTATATGGTTAATGTGATAAAATACTGTAATAAGATCAAAACTATACGGCTTTAATT
>JABMQA010000692.1 GCA_013203545.1 Bacteroidota bacterium | reverse complement strand
CAATGGTAAGGCTGGGAGACCCAAAATTCCAAATTTCGATGGTAGCAGACACAACATAATCACCATCAAAATATGGCCATGACCTGCTGATGGTTTGTTGCCCCCCACCAACCAAAATTACCGATTCATTTTTACCTGAAGTGCTGATGGTTGAACTTATAAAGGTTGGAAATCCATCGGGATTTACTGCAAATAGTTCCTGCTGTTCGTTACTGTTTATCTCACAGTTTGTAAATGTGGATTGCCCGTTATCACTCCGGATACCGGTTTGGTTATTAATTATTGTGCTATTTCCAACACTGAGGCTGGAGTAATAGCAATACAGGCCTATTCCCCCTGAATTCTGCATCAAACAACTATCAATTGTTGGTTGGTTGGTATTCTGACTTAAAATATTCCGGCCTTCTGCTTTTTCGATGGTACAATTTTTTAATGATGAGGTTGTCCCACTTAAATCAGAACAATCGTTAAACTGCAATCCATCCCATCCGCCAATTGAATCATTTAAAGCAGTAAATAATATAGGATTATCCGCTGTGCCATTAGCTATCAGGCTGCCCCTATAACTGTCGTGGCTACCGGTATAACGAGCGATATCAATTTTTACATCTTTTGAAAATTTGATGGTGTTTCCCGGTGTAATGGTAAGGCTGGGAGACCCAAAATTCCAAATTTCGATGGTAGCAGACACAACATAATCACCATCAAAATATGGCCATGACCTGCTGATGGTTTGTTGGCCGCCACCAACCAAAATAATTGATCCGCTTTTTGCAGATGTGTTAATGGTTGAATTCACAAAGGCCGGGAAACCATCAGGGTTGACAGCATAAAGCTCATACATTTCGTTATCGCTGATTTCACAATTGGTAAAAACAGGTTGTGAAATATTACTTTGTATTCCAGTATAATTATTAACTAAACTACTGTTGGAAACACTTAAATCGGCATCATAACAATAAAGCCCTATTCCCGCAGCATCCCTGAAAATACAGCTATCTATAACAGGCTGGTTGGTATATTGCGCATGGACATTATAACTATTTGCCTTTTCGAAAATACAGTTTTGTAGTGAAGAGCTTGCACCATTATAATCACTGTTTTGAAAAAACACCAATCCTTCCCATCCGCCAATGGTATCGCTTAATGATGTAAAAGTAATCGGGCTTTCAGCAGTACCTTCTGCATACAAACCCCCTCTGTACGAGTTATTATTACTAGTTGAAGTATGAGCAACATCAAGCCTGACTCCTACAGCAATTTTAATTGTATTTCCAGGTTCAATGGTTAGCCTTGGATTATTGCCACTATAAATATCAATATCTCCAAGGATAGCATAATTAAGTTCATTGTAAGCCCATGTTCTGCTGGCATCTATTACTCCACCTGGCATAGCAATCCCGGCAACAACATTGATGAATTCTACCGTTCCGTTAATGGTAGATTCACTGAATGAAGTATTGCAGGTGTAATACCTGATACCGAAATCCGAATTCATGATGTTGCATGAAAAATAGGTTGGGTCGCAAGTGGCATCACCATAATAAACACCGGCTGTACCGTTTCCATTCATATCCACCAATACCAGGGAAGGGCTTGAAGCAACCAGATACAACCCATAATTAGCGTTATTAAACAGTCCGGTTTCCTCAATGGAAATATCGGAATTACTTAAAACAATTCCCCTGTTGCCTGCCTCCTTGAATTCGGAATATAAAATAAAAGGTTCATGGGTATTGTAGGAATACAGGTTATAATCGCTTGCTTTTTCTACAACGCAATATTTTAATGAAGAGGATGAACTATAACTATCGCTGCCATCGGTAAAATAAAGCCCGTTCCAGCCTCCAATTTCCCCGTTCAATGAAGTAAATGTTATTTCCCAGCCAAGTGACCCTTCGGCATAAAGCTCACCCCCTTCACTGGCACTTCCGCCAATTTGCATGTTTGTAGCTGTAGCAAATTTTAATGTTGCTGCCGGATCTAATGTAAGACGTGGGTTATATCCGTTACCTTTAATTGTCACAGATCCCAGGATGGCATAACCCTGTTCAAAATAAGCCCAGGTTCTGTCGGCGGTAATAGTCCCTCCACCGATGGCAATATCAGTTTCATTATCAACAAGTGTGTAGGAACTTGCTGCGGGAGGTGCAAAGGAGTTATTGGGTGTTGGGGAATATATTCCATATGTATTTTCGTTGATGGTGCAGGTATTAAAGGTCGGGGTAAGTCCGGCACCGGCATAGTACAACCCTGCATTACCATTCAGCCCCAATTCCACATGGGATAGGTTTGGGTTGGAATTATTCAAATAAAGGCCATTCTCGGTATTTTCTACCATTGCAGCAACATCAAAGGTTACATTGGATCCTTCGAGCCTGATGCCATTACCTACTGCATATCTAAAACCACAATAAGTGATATGTGGTTGATTCGTATTGTAACAATAGAGGTTGGCATTGCGGCTTCCAAGACCGGCATTTTCAATGGAAGTATAGGCAAGGCTGGATGTGACTCCATTGTCGCTGTTTTCATTAAAATAGACTCCATTCCACATCCCAATCTCCTCATCGTTGTAATAATTCAACAAAATAGGATTGGCTTCAGTCCCTTCGCATGTAAGGCTCGCCTGCCCGATTTCCAGGCCGGTATTGGGTGAGAAAACAATGGTTACACCTGGCTCGATGGTATGTGTTCCTGCTGTAAACCATATATTGGCGGTTGCCCAGTAGGGGCTGTTTGCCTGTGTTAATGTTGCAATCGAATTTAAGTCGCCGCTTAACTCGGTATAGCCCACAATATTAAGATCCAATTCATTGAATGTTATTTCCTGGTCGTTAGTTGCCGAGAAATCAAAGCGGTACTGGACGTATGCCTTCGATTGCCCTATTAGCACAGGATTATTTTGACCGCCGGAGACCCAGCTACCCCAGACGGCATCATTGCCTGCCAGTCGGTAAAATATTTCATAGTTATTATCACCGGCGTTGTATGTTATATCATAATCAATGTTATCCACATTCTTTTCACTTCCCAATGGGAACGGGAATGAGACGAATCCTCCTTCGTTAACCTTTTCGGTATCCATAGTCAACAATGAATATCTCGATACATTTATCGGTGTGCCGGCCAGTTCCTCACCTCCGGAAAAGATAATCTGCCCATTCGAAACGAAGGCCTGACCATCCTTACGGCGATAGTACAATTCGCTGGCGGATAAAATCCAATTGAAATTCGGGCTCTCGTCAATATCTGCCCAATATACTTTACGTGTTAAAGGAACCGCTCCACCAACATCTCCGCAGATTACGGTCATCAATCCGTTGTAACAAACCGAAGCATGATTACTCACTGCTACCGGCACATCAGCGGATAGCCAGCCCGAACAGGTACCGTCCAAATCAATCCCTGAATAATATACAGTGCTATGCTTGGTACCTGTGTTATCATATCCACCCAGGACGTATAGCATCCCACCGTAGCTTACCATGGTATGGCCATTACGTGTTTGGGGTAAACTTGCTGTGGCGCTAAACTCCGATAATGCCCCCAAGGGATCAACACTGGCGTAATAAACTGCATCAGAGGCGTCAGTGGTACTGATTTCGTCAGCGCCTCCAACTACCAGAATATAGCCATTGATATACTTTGCCGAATGTCCCCACAATGCCTGAGGCAATGCAACCGAACTTGTTTGCCAGCTTCCGATGCTGCCATCCGTATTTAATTGGGCATAGTAAATCTGATCGGATGGATTACCATTAACAATACCGCCCAATACATAAATATAACTTACGCCAACAACCACGGCATGATCACGTAAGGCAACAGGAAGGGAAGTCAAACCAGTCCAGGTACCTACCCCGGCAGCCTGAATTGGAGCCCGGTAAACAGCACTTGTATTGCTGCTCCCGTTAAAACCTCCCACCAGGTAAGCCCAGCCTTTATAGGTAACAATTTCGTGGCCTGTTAAAGGTGCCGGTAAAACGGTAGTCGATACCCATGTGCCCGGATCAGAACCCTTTTCCGGCAAATAAACATCTCCACTACCAACCAACACGTTATCGTGAAAGCCTTTTTCGAAATCATCTGTTGTGGTCTGGGTAAATGTTACCTGGGCCATCATATACCCCGGGAGTAAGAAAGCGATTAAAAATAAAATGTAAACTTTTTTCATAACGTTTGGTATTTATCTGTTTCTATTTTTAATGATTATTCAAAAAAATTATTCTTAATATTCATCATTTTACCACCACTTTCTTAATGATGGTAGTTTCGTTGTAAATAAATCTGAATACAAATACACCTGCAGGAAATCCTGACAGGTCTTTCTTTAAGATGGAATTTGATAGGGTGATGAAAACATCCTCCCTGCTGATTGCTTCACCATGGAGGTTAGAAACTACCAGCGTGACCAATCCTTCAATTCCATTAAAAGAAATAGTAAGTTTTCCCGTTGTCGGATTAGGGAATATTTCAATCCAATGTTCAGACAAAAATGTTACAGAGGACGGTTTTTCCTTAAACTTATTGATTGCCGAAAGGCCATGGACTACAAAAACACCCTGGTTATCGGGTAATGACGGATCAAATTCTGCAATCAGATCGCTTTGAGCATGATTACCTGAAACATAGCGCATAAAGATGATGTGCTCAAACTCAGAAAAGCCATCCTTGATTGTAGTTGTTGGATCATCACCAAATAGCGTAAATGAAGTATTGGAATTTTCATACGCGGTTACGCCATAGCAGGCGCCTGTTTCGTCGAAAGCCCCGATGATGTTGCCTTCCTCAATTTCCATTTCATCGAAAGCGTTAAGAGGGATGGCGATGGTGTGGGTGATGGTTGTTGGTAAAGATAATTGCCACGGGGAAAGTTGACCCCCTCTAACTCCCCCTGGAGGGGGAGGATAAACCCCGTTCCAATCAAGGGGAACGGTTAGGGATGGGGTGCATTCCGGGTAGGTAATGGTGGCCCCGGTATTCATTTTTACATAATACGCCTCTCCTGAATTGAGGTTGATAAGGGAGTTGAGGTTATATTGAGGCCAGTAAACCCTCCACCCGGCTACCTCTTTCACTATTACCGGATCGGTTCCGGTGAATAATTCCACCACATCCACATCACACTTGCTTAATACAGGGATTAGGTTCCAGCCTCCCGGTACGCTAACCGATTTCCAGGTTTCTTCTATTCCGGTAAACAGAATCTCGGTTTCATCTGTGGTTTTTATCATGTATCCATCATGAGAATTCCAGTTTATGATGGTATTGATATCCTGATCCGGCCAATAGAATTTTCCGGACGGATTGATCAGTATTATTAAATCACTAAGATATGGTTGGAAAATATTTTCTACGCCCGGGACATCCGGCACAACATAGGATGAGATGCCGCTCCAGCCTGCCGGTACATTAACGGTATCAACAACCGGAAGGGGTGGTACCACAACTTTAACATAATCCATGGCATTACAGGCATTTTCATCAATGGCAGTGAAGGTATAATTGGTGGTTGAAACCGGACTAACGGTGATGGACTGACCGGTTTCACCGGTGCTCCATAAATAATTATAGGGTGACAATCCACCTGTGGCACTGCCGTTAAGTGTAACAGACTGTCCAATATCAATGATGGTATCGTTTCCACCATCTGCGATCAGCGGATCAATTACAACCGAAACGTTTCCGTTTGTATAAGTGGATTGTATGACCGATCCGTAAATATCACTGTACTCGCAATTTCCGGGAGTATTTAAATCCCATGTCAAATCGGTGCTCCCACCTTGCGAAATAAAGCACAAATCAAACAGGGTTCCGTTGCCTATACTTACCGGTGAAACGGACACCCAACTCATAAATATGTAACCACTCACTGCATTGAACAAAACCTGTCCGCTCTGCAGTGCAGGGTGCAATAGCTGGTAACTGTCGAATTGTAAAACGCCCGGATTACAATATAAGGTTAATGAAAAGGCTGCAACACCGTTAAAATCCTCCACCATTACCGGGAGATGAATATTCCCGGTGCATGATGAAGCAACGCTTCCCACTGTTGTATGAATAATTTGAGGTGGTGGAATATAAGTTACCGTCAACAGCGCAAAATCAGAAATTGTAGCCGGAGTACATGTTCCCCCGACCACACACCTGTATAAATTTCCATCAAGTTCAACCGGTGTACTGGTCAGGTACATTGTGGCCGATGTCACTCCTGAGTAAGGCGCGACATTGGATAAATTTTCCCATGCATCTCCCGAATCGTTGCTTTCCTGCCACTGATAACTCAGGCCAGTACCTGTTGCCCCAACTGAGAAAGAAGTATTTTGACCTGCAAGGATATCCCTATCAACAGGGTGAGACAAAATTTGGGGCGGGTAATACACCAAAATATTTCCATTGGTATAGTTTGATAAAATTATTCCTCCGTTAATATCACTATACTCACAATTACCCGGGGTTGAAGTATCCCAGGTAAAATTGCTGTTTCCACTCTCCGATACAAACAATAAATCAACAATTTTATCATCCCCGATACTGGTTGCTGTGGTTGAGGCCCAACTCAGGTAAACCTTACCCTCTGAAGCGCTCGCAACAAAAGTACCATCTGATAATCCGCTGTTCAGGTTCTGATAAAACACATAACTGAGGATTGATGTATCAAACGAAAGTGTAAGCGAAAATGCACCGACATCCTCAAAATCCTCTACGTGGATGGGAACTAAAACAAATCCCGGGCATGCCGAAGGAACTGTTCCAACGCTGGTTGTAATTACCTGCGGTGGTGGGATGTATGTGACGTTTAAAAGTGCATGGTCAGAAATATCTGAAGGAGGGCAGGTGCCACTTACCCTGCAACGATATAGGTTTCCGTCAAAAGATTCGGGAACATTCAGTAAGGACAAAGTATGAGATGTAACATTTGCGTAATGCCCGCCATTGTTGAGGTCGTACCATGAATTCCCGTCATCGGGACTTTCCTGCCAGCGATAGGTAGGACCTGTACCGGTGGCACTTATGGAGAAAGTGGTGGTCTGTCCGGCCAGGATTGATCTGTCCAGCGGATGTGAAGTTATCTGGGGAGGATAATAAACGGTAATATTGCCATTTGAATAATTTGAGAGAATGGTAGTGCCATAATAGTCGCTGTATTCGCATGCACCCGGCGTCTGGAGATCCCATGTTAAACCGGTTGTTCCTCCCTGCGATAAAAATATCAGTTCAATGGTCTGAGCAGTTCCGATATTCACCGGAACAATGGATGCCCATGATATTTTTACCTGTCCGTTGTCAGCATTTACATATAGGTTACCAGGTTCCAGTAATACATTCAAATTTTGATAATCCAGAAAATCCACAACCAGGGCATTAAAATTCAATGTTAGCGAAAAAGCAGCCACATTGTAAAATTCCTGGACCGAAATGGGAATGATTGCGGTATCAGGACAAACCGTTGTGCTTCCTGCAATGGTGGTTATGACCGGATTAACATTCAGGGTTACCTCATTGGTTGTATCGGATGGGGGGCAGTACCCGTTTATGTAACATCGGTACATGTAATTTGTCATATTCACAGGGGGTGTGGCGATTGTAAGTGTTTTGGTGGTTACTCCCGAATAGGGGGCAGTGTTGGAGAGGTTATTCCAGTTCAGGCCATCATCAAGACTTTCCTGCCATTGATAGTTAACACCGGACCCGACGGCATTCATCGAGAAGGTGGCATTCTGCCCGAAATTCACCGTTCGGTCGGATGGATGCGCAGTAATTTCAGGTGGAAGATAAACAGTAGTGTTCCCATTGTAATAATTATCCTTGAAAATGTGCCCGTCGAGATGGGCCAGCTCGCAATTGCCCGGTGTGATAGTGTCCCAGGTATGATTTGCAGAACCATCCTTGAGCGAATTGAACTGGAATTTAATGAGCGTACCATCACCAACATCTACGGAATTTGTAGAGATCCAACTCAAATAAATTTTCCCTTCAAATGCATTTACATTCAAAAAACTCCCTTCAAGTTCCTCGTGAAGATCGAAGTAGCCGATATAATCTATTAGCAGCGGATTATAATTCAAAGCAAGTGACATGGCACTGACCCGGTAAAAATCCACCACAGTAATGGGTATTTCCACAATACCGGGACAAATTGTTTCGGAACCAGCAGCAATCGAAATGATCGCATAAACTTTCAAAACAGCAGCATCCGATACAATTGCCGGTGGGCCGATGCCATTCACCACACATCGATATTGGTATCCATGCATATCGAGGTTTACATCAACAATTGTTAAACGATAGGTGGAAGATCCGGAATAAATGCCTGCATCATCCAAATCAGACCATGTGTCACCATTATCTGTGCTTTCCTGCCACCGGAAAGACATTGCCGGAGAGGAAACTATAATAAACACGGCATCTTCACCGTCGTCTATTTTTTCATCAACAGGTTGCTTCATGATTTGCGGTGGCAGGTGGTGAAAATAATATGCACCCAGATCGGCAATGGTTCCATCCGGATCAAACGGACTCAAGGAATCACCTGTATTGATACAAGGTGATAAAACTGATAAACTAAAATCATTGAGCAATACGCTCACGAATTCAGGATCGCTTGAAAAATTTCCATTACCAGGATAAGCACCTTCAATATCGTTGAAATTCACATTTAAACCGATACCGGTAACTTGTGAAGTATCCGGGTTGTTACCCCAGAAAATATTGTTAAAAATATTGCTGTTTCCACCATTGGCAGATAGCCCTCCACCTGAGCTGGATGCCGTATTTCCGAAAATGGTGTTGTTGCTAAAATCAATATCAGCATTGTCGAAATAAATCCCTCCACCCTCAACTGCGGTGTTGTAAAGGAACAGGTTTTTGGACATTTTATGCTCATCTGAATTAACGATATATATGGCCCCACCATTGATGGATGCTACATTCGATTTAAAACTGTTAAATAAAAATGCCTCATGATTCGCTGTAACGCCTTCTAAACATGCGGCACCGCCATTGTTTGCCTGGTTGTTAAAAAAATCGCAACCGAGCATAATTACCCGGGCATCTTTGATCATGAGTGCGCCGCCATTGGATGCAGCAACATTTTCGTGGAAATCGTTATGATGTAAAACCAGCGAATCGGTTTGAAATCCATACAGGCCACCTCCTGAAATATTTGCATTGTTATTGTAAAACCGGCAGTTTTTTATATCCGGCGATGCATTGTTTTCGCAATAAATTCCTGCACCATAATCGGCATTGTTATGTTGGATCAGGCTATTAAATATCCATGGGGATGAATTGGAAATGTACATTCCCCCACCCTTGTCACCATCCGTTCCGGCGCCATTTTCGATGGTACAAAAACGCATTTCTGAACCTTGCTGGCTATTGATGAAGTGAATTCCGGTCCAGCTATTTTCCGCAATGGATGAGGTGAAATAAATGCTGTCGGCAACTGTGCCTATGGCTTTTAAGATCCCAATAATTTCCAGTCCATAGTTTTCACCAAACAGTAAAGTATCTCCCTGGTATAGGAACAACTTAATATCAGCAGCTACCGAAATGTTCTGGTTGATGGGGTAATTGCCCGGCAAAACTACAACCGTTACGCCAGGAACGGCCGCATCTAACGCTTCCGGGATATTTTGGAATGGGTTGGCCTGAGAGCCTGTCCAGGGACCGGTTGCGTTATCATCATCAACATACAGGAAATTACCGGGTTCCATGGTTACTTCAAACCTCATATTATCGCTTGAGGAATAATCCTGAGCGAAGACATTTCCGGCCATTAGCAAAGCCAGAAAAACCCAAGCCGATATTAGAAATAGTTTGATTCTGTAGTAAATATTTTTCATAATTTATGTCTCCTGTATTTTTCTGATAATGGAGCGTATATTATTCTGATGTTATCATTTATCATTAGTTTGGCCAATAAAGAATCCTTCCAACAATGGATCTTCTAAAACTTCTTGCGGCTCTTGCTATACGGCGCTGTCCCGGACGTAACCTTTGACCACAACCCAACAAATTATGTCTCCTAACCATTTCATTTTCTCTTTGTAATGCTTGCGTTAACTGAATAGCACCGCGCATTGCTGCAGCGCCTTCCGGAGTGAGGAATGTTTGCAACACACCGGTAAACACGCTACCGGCACGGGCAAGGCCACTAACCCTGCTCATGAAATTTGCTGCCAGTTGGCCCGTTCTCGACATCTGCTCAATGGCATTTATTACGGTTTCCCTTGTTATTACGCCTTCTGTGCTGTTCAAATAATCACTTAAGTCCCTCAAACCTTGCTCAATATCCGGCGGAATACCGCGATAACCATAAGGATCAATAAACATAACAGGATTGTTGCCCACAAATTCATACAAATTAAACCCTGCCTCAAAACCCACCGGATCCCTGGTCATCCATCGGTTTTCATCCGGGGCGTAATATCTCCCCCCAAAATTGTAAAGCTCGGTGGCATCATCCAGCTCTTTTGAACTGAAACCAAAATCGGAATGATTTATTCCGGCTTCCTCCATGGTATTTCCAAAGGCGTCATAATCAGTTGAAAATAAAATGTCTTCATCTAAAGCGCCGGCGCCAATCAAATCACCGCGATGATTAAAATAGTTGGAAGCACTACCATTTGTTTCATCGTAAAATCCCACCAGGCCTCCAATTCCACCCGGGTAACCCAAACCACGTGTAATAAATTGGGTGTTGTTGTCGCTGTCCCTAATGACCACGGATTCGAACAGGTTATCATAAACATAACTTCTATAAAGATTGCCATTTTTCAGAACCTTAACACGCTGACCGAATCCGTCGTAAACATATTCCTCATACGCACCACCGGGAAGGTCAACCCTGATCAAACGGTTCTCGGCATCATAGGAATAGCCGGTCGTGTCGGATGGAGACAGGCGCTCAACCAGGTTACCGTTATCATCATAAGTAAAATGTATCAGGTTCTTTTTGATGTATATGGTATTGATGTTTTCGGGCTCAACATTCTCGATATCCGTGAACAAATAAATATTGATATTTCCATTGGGTAAGGTGCCGGAAGTACAATTAAAGAATCCACCCTCAAAGAAGGTGGACTTGGAAATAAGCCCCTATAAGGGGCCAAAGTCGAGCCTCTGTTGTTCTTCTTTACGTTCTTGTTCT
>JABMQA010000691.1 GCA_013203545.1 Bacteroidota bacterium | reverse complement strand
TCTTCTTTTTTTCCTGGGCAAAAGCATCACCATTTGAAATGAAGAATATGAGCGTCAACAGGAGTAAACAAATTTTTAATGGATTGTAATGATAGTTTATTTTTAGTCTCTTCATGTGCTTAGCGTAATTATTTTCAACTTAATACCCGGGGGGTATCTTATTTTTCTATTTTTCCAATTTTACATCCTTTTTTGGTAGCAGTATGCGCCCCAACACCGTACTTTTATCTTTATCCAGGGGTAAAATTTCATAAATGTGCCTTCCTTTGGGGACATCAATCACAAATTCGCAACCTTTCCCGGGGATTAATTCATTATCGTTTTTATACACGGTTATTTCAGAACGCCTGCTGCTTAACTGGTACGTATTTATTATTTCATCATTTTCCTTCACCTGCAAACGGTAATGAATTCTACCTCTCATGTGATTATGGTTTTCGATGCGTGTTAAGACACGCAATTCGGTCGGCCCGTTTATTTCAACTTTCAAGGGCTTTTCCATCGAAAAACGATAATAATTAATTGTTTCTTCCCTGGAAATTAAATCAACAGGTTCAGATGGCAGCATCGGGCAAAATGCTATCCAATCCTTCTTTTTTTCTTTGGTTGGCGTAAGACTGTAACGCGCTGCAACGGAAATTTCATTTCCAACAAGCGTAAACTCTACGGTATGATTTCCACGCCCCAGCTCAATTTCAAAATCTTCTGACCGGCCCGGAACACCAAGGGAGCCATTTTTATATGTAGCATTTTTAGAACGCTCCACACCACGAAATCTAACATTTACCTTTTCACCTCCATCAACAGTATATAATATTTCATAGGCTATTTTATCGCCTTCTTTGGGAATAAACCGCCCACGTGTAATTACCCGCAACTTTCCAGGCCCTACAAGGTTTATTACCGATGGTTGCTCAGCATCCAAAGAGTAATAACTTCTGGATTTACCTGAAATGAGGGTTGTGACTTTCTTTTGAAAATTTGTAGGTTTCAGATAATGGGATTTTTTTCCGGACTGTGCCATCACACCCGAAAAAACAAAACCCAACATTAATAATAGTAGTAGAATTTTTTTCATATGCTTCTCATTTTTGTGTGTATTTTATCATTTTTTTCACCAGTTTTATTTTATTCTTGCAGATGCTGGAGTCTGTTGTCATTTGGCTTTGCCCTTATTAGCTTCGCTGTCATTAACTCCGCTGTCTTTAAGCTACGTTGTCATTTGGATTCGTCGTTATTTGTTGTTGGATCAATCTTTTTCATAAGGCTTTTTCCCAATAGAGTTGATATAATTATTTAACTTAACAATTTTCCATACTTCTTCTCCAATTTCCATCGACATCTGATAAACGTTTAATTCTTCCAGTTTCATAATAACACCTCCATAAAATTTATGACCACCAATGACTACCAAATGACAAAATAATTTTATTCATACACATTTATCTATTTTATGCTTTAAACTCTATTGGTTATCTTAACAGCGTACTACAACACCGGTATGTCATCCGTATCCCGCTCACTCGTTTTTTGAATATTGGTTAGTGGAACTACATCTGTTCCGAGACGGTTGTGTTTGCGCTCGCTAAAATAAACAAGAACAACCACAATTACTAAAAATAATGTGGCAATGGCCGTAACAACCATACTGTACTTTTTTTGAACAAAAATTTCACCTTCTCCCGGTTCGGGAAGTGGTACCGAGCTATTGAGCAATCCGAATTTTTTACTTAACTGGTTTATATTCAACAGGTGAATAATCGGTATTTCCTGCTGACCCATCTGAATAATAACGCCGCGAACCGGAAAGTTTCTCATGGGCAAATATTCTGTTAATCCTGGAGGGATTAATTTTCCGTTGATGGTATTGCCCAGGCTGGCAATGCCGCCACCCACATTAATAAACGCTTTTATAGGCTGATCCCCGCTGTGTTCTTCATAAACTTCCAATCTCCTGGCAATACTTTTTTCCAGATGTTTTTCATTAATAAATTCGACCTCATTCCGTTCGATGGCTTTCACGATCAAATCCCGTCCTTCAGGGCTTAATCCACGACCTACGTCGAAACCTCCACCAATGGAAGCGGCTACTGATCTGGAGTGAAATATGTTCGATTTGTACAATACGTTTTCCATATCCAGCCAGGTGAAAAAGGGATCGTTGGCGCCATAGTTGGATGCACCTACCGATGTGATGACAATCGGCCTCAGTTTCAAGGTTTCGAGTGCAGCCATCACCGAAATATTTAAACCGGGGAAAGAACCTGAGAAGGCGACAGCAACATTATCCTTTTCATCAAGACCGGCATCTTTTAAAAATTGTACAATTACCGCGGCAAAATTTGGATTTGTAGCTGATAACTTTGAAGCGATGTAACCCCGGTCGGTGGTGATGAGTGTATATTCCTGGCCGATCAATGCGGTTTGGTTCGGGTCGTTAATTGCATCAATGAATACACCATTTTCCAGGCGGTAGTTCTTGAGTTGGTTTGCCGCCAGTTGTGAAAGTTGGGCAGCTTCAAGTTTTTCTTTATACCACGCTTGTTCAACATCTATTTTACTATTCTCTACCGCAATAAAAGCCAATAGTGCCAGGAGTGATAAAACACTTAAAACAATGTTAGATTTTGCTCTAAATTTGTACATCTGCTTCTTTTAGTAATTATTCAATATTCACAAAATTTTCACAATCATAAAACAGCTCATTTTTATTTAATTATTGGGGTAACAATGCACCCGCAAAGAACAATATCAATATCAACCTCACCAGCACAGAAGTAATAAATAATACACTTAATGTTTTAAAAACGCCCTGCTTCCCGAACCAGTGGGCAATTAGGCCGGGAATTACCCAGCCTACAGCCTGAAGTTCCAGGGTGGTTGATGTTAGGTCAATGCTCATAAAGTACCGTGAAAAATTTGCTAACAAGCAACCGATCAACAAACTAAGCACCATTTGACGGCGGCCGTACAGGAATGTATAATTTCCCAGGACCTTAATAATTAAATACGTAACGAAACTTACACCTACGATACCAATGAGACGGTCGGGGTGTGAGAGTTGCAGGGCTATATACCCCGGTACAACGATACCTCCGGCAGCCAGACCAAAAACTTCGTAAGAGAGCAGGCTAAAAACCAAACCCAATGTAATTGCAATTTCAATCATTATTTATGGAACTTCTGTTTTCAAAAAACTCGGCCGTTTCAGCACCCATTCCACCCATATTGCCAATGGCGACAGTGGTGGACATTTTATCCGTTATGGATAATACCTTTTCAAAAACCTTTGTCGGTGTGGTATAGCCTAAATTAATAATTTTTTTTTGTGGGAACCCGTAATTAACACTCATGTTTTCAACAACATCGGTCGATTGCCCGATCAGTATCAGATAATCAAGTTCATTTGCCAATTTCCTGGCAACCATTTCAGCCAGTTGCTTTGCCCGGTCAAGCCGATCCTGACGGGTGTTTAAAAGAACTGTACAAACGCCATCCAAACCGATTTCATCCCTGATCTTTTGCCAGACCATGAAAGTGGAATCAGGATCGTTTGCTGCAAATGCATTGTAGAAAAACAGTTTTTTACTAAATGCTTCAACCCTGTATCGACGCAATGCACCGGCATCGGGGACGGCCTGGTACATACCCTTCAATGCTGTTTCGCGGTCGATTTCCAGGTGCTGGCAAATAGCCAGTGCCAATGCTACATTGTCACGGTGTTCGATATAACTGAACCCTTTCATTTCTTCCGGGCTTACTGATTCCGGATCAATAAAATGGGAAACGGTATTTCGTTTATCCGCAATTTTTTTAAGTGTCTGCGGTATCACATCCTCAGATGAAAAGAAGTGTTCATTTTTAGGAATTGTTCTTCCAAGTGTGTCAGCGATTTCCGGTAGCGTATGTCCCATAATATCCACATGATCCAATCTTACGTTTGTCATCACGTTGATATTGGAATGTATCATTTTATTTTCAGTAATCGTCTGGTATTGTGGCTGTAGAGCCATACATTCCATTACCAGCGCCTGGGCTTTTCGCGTAGCAGCATATTTTACGATGGACAATTGTTCGATGATATTGGCAGTGGATTTACGATGAATGTAAGTCTCGGTGCCGTCTTCAATAATCAGACGGGGAAAAGTACCGGTTACTTTTGTAACGGTAGATATCCCGGCGGCCCTCAAACCTGCCCCTATTAAACGGGTTACACTCGATTTACCCCTGGTGCCATTAATATGGATTCGGATGGGAATGGAATAAATTCGCCTTTGATGGCGGGCAAATTCAATAATGCCCACAATTGCCGCAATAATTATCATAGAAAGTAAAATGTAAAAACTATACATATTTTTCCCTATTTAATTATTAGCGATTGTTTTGTTTTTTGCCATCTGACCAGGAGATTCTTCAAGACTTTACTTTTTACCGGTTCTTTATTATTAAACCCCTTCACCGTCGTGATACAAAGTGTTGTTTACTTTAATATCAAATTGAAGGTGAAGGGATTTTTAAACCTATTCTTAAAAAAATTACAAGTTATTTTAACATGAACAGTTTCATTGTTTTGATAAAATTCCCGGTCTGAAGGCTATAGAAATAGATACCTGAGTTTAGAGCGTTTCCATGATCATTTAAACCTTTCCATTCAACTGAATGTTTTCCTGCAGGCTGTTGCCCGTTCTGCAGGGTGCGCACCAACTCCCCTTTCAGATTGTAAATGTTAAGAACCACATTGGCTGATTCGGGTATTGTATAGTTTATCCTGGTGTTGGAATTAAATGGATTGGGCCGGTTTTGTTCCAGGCTATACCCGTCCGACGTAAGATATTTATCATGATCAACAGATACGGGGAAAGATGTAAAGGGCAATTCTGTAGTGAACTTTATGGCTAATCCCTCTTCCAGTTCAGCCGCAGTAGGATTATAACTCTGGTTATAAACATATTTCAAGCCAATGGTCTGTGTATTGTTTTCTATGCCAATTGTATTACTGGTAATATCTTTAACCACTTTATACTGATAAATTATTTCGCCGTCCCCGGTTAGAGTCTGGTAATAATTCTGATCCAATAATATCGCCTGAAAAACTTCTTTTTTAGGTTCAGCCCCCAAATCATTATGTGCAATACTATCCCACTCAATAATGAAGCGGTGGTTAGCATCATCATCATAGTATAAAAGCCTGCCTTCAGCCAGATCAATATCATACAAATCATCCCAGAAAACCGCCAGCATGTTGTTTATATTGTCGTAGTAAGGAATGGAAGTGTTATAGGGGGATGTTTGTGTGCCACTTCCAAAGGCCATCCATCCATCCGTACTGATGCGGATTTGATTGTAATCAATTCCGTAATATTGAAAATTGAAGGGTATATCCACCGTTGTTGTATAATCGCTCACGTTCGGAATGATTATCTGGGTACCAACCTGTCCGATTTCAACCCAGTCAAATTCGGGTGTTTGTTCATAGAAAGCGTCACTACTGGCATAGGCATAGTAGCCATATTCATCGGGGCCTGTATAATCGGCAGGTATGAGTAGTGAGATTGGAAGGCCAAATGTTGGGATCGACTCATAAGGATAAAGCCCATTTTGGGTGTAAAGCTTTAATGTGCATTCGGCCAGGTATCCTGTCGGGCAGGATGCGTTAACACTGAGTTGATAATGGTTTCCTCCAGTAATGCCCAGTGAATCGATGTTAATGCTTCCAAATGAACCTATTGAATCCTGGATTGTAACATAAGGATCGTTACTGGATAAAATACCCATTACCTCAGGTGCAATATCGTCGCCGGTATTTTCAACAGAAAGATAAAACTTCACGGTTTCACCCGGATCCACACGGAAATTCATGTTCGGGTTACCCTGGTCATTTACAACGAAGGTGCCGATACTCAACTGGCAACCCGAGACCTTTGCATTATAATTATAGTCCCAGGTACTGTTGCTGCTGGTTACGTGTAATTGGAGTATAAGTAGCTCACCAATGGGACAATTGGGTTTTACGAAAAATTGAAATGGACTTCCTGTGGATGAACTGCCTGGAGCCAGGTTACCAAAATATACCGGGCTTGTAAACATTACCTGCGCATAGGTTGTGTCGGCCAGCGATAGCGTACACTGAATAT
Organism: Bacteroidota bacterium; assembly: GCA_013203545.1. Lineage (GTDB taxonomy): Bacteria > Bacteroidota > Bacteroidia > Bacteroidales > 4484-276 > JABMQA01. Next base: position 2,515 of record JABMQA010000691.1, on the reverse strand, counting down.
TACTAACACTATTGGTTCCCCAATTCTTAAGTGTAACGATGACTTCACAATGTTCATTGGGATTGATCAGTCCATCCAGGTTCCCGTCTAAATCCACAATCACGGGTTCACCTTCAGGTTCAATGTGTTCCTCTTCCTGGGTAATCAGCATTGTTCCCTGGTAAGGAAAAACATTACCGCCGCGTACAGTAACCATCAACGTGTCCGGCCCTTCGGCCGTAAGGTTAATATATGCTTTACCTGAAGCGTCTGTATGGGCAGTGGTAAAGATTTCGCTTCCGGCCAGACAAACAATGGCGCTATCAACAGGTAGCCCTGATGCAGTGTGCGTAATGGTAATTTCCAACTGGGTGTTTCCAACAGTAATGGAAGATGGATGATCGACAGTCACAGGCAATGGAACATCTTTCCAGATATGCATACTGGGATCCCCTAAAATACAAAAAACCTTATAATGATACTCACAATAGTAATCTGGCCCGAAAACATTGTACATATAAAGCTTTCCGCGCAGTAACGCCTGACCGGGGGTGTCCATACCGTCCTGGAACATACCCACATAAATACCTTTATCTATCTTGTTGTTATAGGTAGTATGCGTGTTGGAAGTAGGGCCGATAAAAGCACAACCACCACGTGGAGCGGTTAAAGAACCCAATTGAACCCAACTCTCGCCAAAGCAATTGCCCCCATTGGATTGAAAGCCGGCAACACCGCAGCCTATGCTGGTCACAAAAGTAAATTTTTGACCGTTTTGCAAACTTGAAACATCATTGGTATTAAAGTCGTAACAACTCGCTGACCAACCACTGTACCAACCTTCGCCGCGATAGTTTAGATAACTCCGTCCCTCTTCGATGAGGTCAACAACATCATCTACATCCATCGTGCAGCCCTGTCCGCCCCAGCCGGTGCCATTACTCATCAGGGTATCCACAGCAAAACCGCCATCCTCCCTCATTACGGCGGCTGTAAATCGTTTGGTACCTACTTGTGATGCATAGGCATTATTTGAACAACAAATCGATTTTTTAAACCAATCTGGTTCAGCTGTATAAGGATTTTGTTCGTACAATAAAAATTTATTTATCATTACCTGCATACGGTAATCACCCTGATTGGTAAAACGGCCGATCATCATTTCAGGGAAGAAATCATTACCATCTATCTCCACAAAGTAATCTTCATTAGGGAAGGAATAGTCAGGATACGATACTATTTTATGTGGAAATACACCTTCGTCTCCAACAATCAAAACATAAGTTGGCGGATACTCCCAGTTATGATATGCATCGGCTATATGATTTCTGATGATATCCGGATTGCTCGAGTTGGCCCCTATGTCGCTGAATTTGGTTACATGCACATCAGTACCGCTTTGGCGTTTCCAGTCGGCATATATTTGAAAGCTTGCAGTAAATTCATCGGGCATAATACATAATATTACTTCCCGCTCCCCATCCCTGCCATCGTATCGGGTTTCAAGTACACTCTGGTAATTAAAAATGAAACTTCGGTACAACCGCGCAAATGATGGTGCAATTCCTCTGCTTGGAGTTGTTTTAGGATTAACTACCTCTCCGGGGCCATAATTAATGCGGATTGTAACAGATGAAACTACCTGCAACTCCTTTTTGGCCGGAACATAGCGAACAGGGAAAAATGAGACACGTGCAATGCGAAAATCACGAAATATAGCAGGAGGGTCAATTTTGACCAATTCTTTTGGGTAAACATCATCAGATTGATAGGCCTCAGTGTTTTCTTCATAAGGAGACTCCGGTTCACCTTCAAACCAACTCGATCGCGCCGGTGGTAAATATATGTCTGTAAATGTTTGAACCGTACCTGTTTCCAAAATTTCAAATGAAATACCGGCCAGATCAGGTATAGCAAATACCCTTGCAATATGTGGCAACTCAGGATATCCGGCTTCCGTAGTGAAAATGTCTGTAAGTAAATCCATCGACTGGAAGGACTTTCCATCCGATATGAATTCCTTTAAATCAAAACCGGAAATATCAATTTTAAAAACGGAACTGTTATTATCATCACTGATCAACGTGACTTTCGGTGGGGAATTCGATGTTTTGTTATTATCGATTGATACCCATTCAGCCTCCATGTTGAATGGCATTAATGCAGAAATTAATAGTACTGGAAGTAATTTTTTAATCATAACAAGCTCTTTATTTAGTATAGATAAAATCCATAACAACATGGCGATACCTAAAAATTAGAAATTTAATTTAGTTAGACTATCTGTTATCATTGCATAAAGACGCAAAACATTTAAAAGGTTGCATGGTTGGTTTACAAAAATGTTGATGAAAATTTTCATCCGTTAATGCATAAAATCATAATATCTATATAAAAACATATATAATATTAAGATTATCAGGTTAGTATGGGTGATAATAGCTATGAATCCAGTCAAAAAACCATTAATTTATTATGGTTCTAAATTAGGTAGTGGTTAAGTTTCCCACAATTGAAACAATTGATAATCAAGATT
>JABMQA010000690.1 GCA_013203545.1 Bacteroidota bacterium | reverse complement strand
GTTCTCACTTGCCTGTGACATCTCTTCAGCAACAATTTCTTCTATTTTTTTATTGAGCTCATCCACATCATTTTGCAACTTTTCCTGGTTCTCAACCAGTTCTTTCTCTTTTTGGCCAAGGTTATTGATGGCGGTGCTTTTTAATGCTTTGGCAGCATCCAGGTTATTCAGCTCGTATTTTACCCTGGTCAATATTTCCTGGTTCAGGGTCACTTTTTTTTCGAGGTCACCCACCTTAGCTGAATACTTTTTCTCTGCCTCGTTGATCAATGTAACGTATTCCTTGCGCTGGGTGGCATATTGCTTGAAGTAATTCAGCCGACGGTATGCCTGTAAAAAATCTTCAGCTGCCATAATGTAGAGTAACCGTTGATAGTAATTCCTGTTCTTATTGGCGTAATAGATCAACTTTGTATATTCCTCTTTCAGGGCTTCAAGTTCATTTGATAAATTATCCAACTCAAGCAGTAGCGTAAAAATGGTGTCTTTATACATTTCCTGCTCCCTGATGAGGGAGTTTACCAGTTTTTGGCGATTGGATACCTGATTATTTATCAGTGTAAGATCGTCAAGTGTGGATTGCTTCGAAATGCGTGTTTCGTTTATCAGCAGGCTGGTATTGGCAATTGCCCGCTCAAGGTGGTTTTTTTCATTTTGCCAGTCTTTGTTCACCTCTTGCGACGAAAGCGGTTGAATATAGAATACACATATCAACAGAGGGATAAATAAAAATCTGATATTTAAAATGGTATCCTGCATGTTGTCAAAAGTAGCAAGAATTTATTAGTTTATCGGCTCATATTTAGATGAGATTTTAAATGGGTAAGACAAATCCTCGTTCAGGGTGATTTTAGTAAACTTGATTTTTACATCAATTGGGTTTTCAGCTTCAATGGAATAATTAATCCTGAAAGGGAACAATTGATTTTGAATGTTTTCAAAATCAGAATATTGAGCCGTCAGTTTTTTGCTATCCCCGGTTAATTCCTTCATTTTAATCTGTGTGATTTTAAATGTTTCGGGGTTTAGCCATATGGACTGCAATAATATCCGTTCGTTATCTGCGTGGTTTCTTACATACTTTTTGAGTTTGCTGCGACCAGTTGTGGTGAGTTTATATGCTCCGCCATCAATGGAAGCTTTAAACCTGGCATTTTCGTAATATTCGAAATCATTTCCCAAAATGATTGATTCCAGTACACCAAAATCAATATTTGTTTTCAGGAATTGATTAACGAAGTCATAATCGCCTATAAAATATTTTTTATTGAAACGGTCCAGAAACATTACCGAATCCTGGGTAATTAGCAAACGGGCTATCTCCACACCAAGATCCTGGTTAAATGACACCCATATGATACTATCCTTGATGATTTTTACCTGTCCTTTAAATTCAAAAAGTTTTCGGTCGTTGCGGTATTCAACATTAAACTTTGCTGAAAACGACCGGAATTTAAACTCCTTTTCCTTGAGGTTTTGAAATAAATAATCAGACCCCTCTTCTTTTATAGGACCCTTGATAAGGCTTCTGTGACTGTTACATGCTGGTAATAAAACTGAAACAATGGCTAACCAGACCAGGTAATAAAAACGATCCCAACGAATTACTTTTCCTCTGTACATCTCTTATTTTTACTATTCGTAAAGTTTCTTGTCTTCAATTTTTTTATCAAGAAATTCCGACGCTTCCCCTCCGTTTTCTTTTGCTTTTGTCCAAAAATTTAAAGCTTTGGATGTCTTGCCAAGTTTAAAAAGCACATCTCCATAGTGTTCAAGCAACACAGCGCTTTCGGGTTCATCATTGTCGAGCGCCTTTTTAATCCATTTTTCTGCCTCCGTATACTCGCCAAGTTTATACAATACCCACCCGAAAGTATCCTGGAACGAAGGATTATCGGGATCAAGCATGTTGGCCCTTTCGGCCATTACCTTTGCCTTTTCAAGTTCGACATTTCTAAGCGAAAGATAGTAACTGTAATTGTTCAATACAAATGCATCATCGGGATTTATGCTGATGGCTTTTTCATAAGACTCATCTGACTTTTGATGGTCACCCAGCTGGTTGTAGGTATCACCCAATGAGCTGTAAAATTGGGCAAGCAACAGATCATTGTCAATAACCAGCATCGATCCGGTTTCGAGTGATTTAAGGGCCTGGTCCCAGTTTTTTAACTGGGTGTTGGCAAATCCGTTAAAAAGATAGGGTAGTGGCTGCATAGGGAACAACTCAATGGCAGCTGTGCTTGTTTCATTTAATGCCTCTCTTCTCGACAGTTGATTTTCGATAAACATCATTTGTTCCCAGACAGGATAACTGCTTTTGTCAATTTCAATCACATTTTTAAAAACCAGGTAAGCCTCATCAAATTTTTCATTCCTATACAGAAGATCTCCATAGATTGACAAGGCCCTGGCATTATCAGGATGTGCATCCACAAGAATTTCTGCCAGCTCGAAGGCCTGGTCCTTTTTATCATTGTAAAATTGATCGACCGAATAATAGGTTAACAGGATTTGCATTTTACTCTCGATGTCGAGTCGGGGATTCGCAAAACCCAGCTTTAGCTCCTCAAAGGCCTTGTCTTCATCGCGAATCCTGCGGTAATAATCTGACAGGCTTATTCTGATGTAAGGATTATCCGGATCAATTTCTGCAATTTTCCGGTAGGTTTCAAGCGCTTTTTCCTCTTGTCCGTAGGTCATATAGCTTTCTGCCAGAATTTGGAGATAACGGCTGTTGGAAGGATGGGCTGCAACCAGTTTTTCAATTTCTTGAAGGGCCTTTTTGGGCTTGTCAAGATTAGTATATAGCTTTTGCTTTTGCAGTGAAACATCTTCATTTACCCCGAGTATCGACTCAATCTGGTCGTAAACATCAACAGCATTTTTGTAATCCCCCAAAATGATATAGGACAGAGCCAGGTCGTAGTAAAGATCAATCCTTTCGGGGAAATATTCGGTTAGTTGTGTAAATACCTCCACAACCTTGTCGAATTGCCGGGTACTTTTATATAATTCGGCCAGTAGAACATGGTACCAGATATTTCCTGGGTCAAGCCCGGTGGCCTTTTCCATCAATAAAATGGCCTCTTCCTGTCTGTTATTACTAAAATATATCCTTGCCAGCTCATACATAGAGGCATCGTGTTCCGGGTCAAGTTCCAGTACTTCACGATAAATGGATTCGGCCTTTTCCCAGTTCCCAAGAATGCGCTCTTTGTTGGCACTCATAAAGAGACTTTTACGTTTCTTTACATCGTCCTCGGTTAGCTCTTTTGTGGCATTCCTGGATCTATTTTGTGCGTTGAGATTTCCAGGAACAGAAACACCCAGAAATAACACCAGAACCAGTACAAGAGCCAAAATATTCTTTCTCTTCATTTTAGCTAATTTCATATTTATTTAACTAATCAAAAAACAAGACCCGTCGTCGATAATTGTATTGTTTTAAATTTTTAACACTGGCAAAGCTTGTTGACAATACTTGTTGGCATGCCAGGATAATGTTCGATTATTGTGTTCCGGTATGCCCGAATCCTCCTTTACCACGTGTTGTCTCTTCCAATATTTCCACCATTTCCCACCTGGCCTTCTCCACTTTGGAGATGATCATTTGGGCGATACGCTCTCCGTCATTTATAATAAATTCGTCATTGGAAAGGTTTACAAGGATTATTTTAATCTCTCCCCTGTAATCCGCATCAATGGTGCCGGGGGTATTCAGGAGTGATATCCCCTTTTTAATGGCCAACCCGCTACGAGGCCTTATCTGTGCTTCGTATCCAACAGGCAGTTCGATGAACAAACCGGTTGGAACCAGGAACCTTTCCAGCGGCCTGAGGGTCACCGGGTCATCAAGATTTGCCCGTAGGTCCATACCCGCCGAAGCCTCGGTTTTATATTCGGGAAGGGCGTGTTTTGAATTGTTTACTACTTTAATAATCATCTGTCCTGCAAAATTTTGTGCAAAACTAATTAAAAAGATTGAATGACAGGTTTTTTGCAAATGAGAGGATTGCTTTATGCATAGTGTTCCGATGACAATAATTATTTACTAAAAAGGGATTTAAGCATGCGTTTTTCCAACACAAAAATCAGCAATAAATATAATATTACGAATGAAGTATTTACCAATAACCGTACTTCCTGCAGTTCGATGTGGATTTGCTTGCTCAGCAGGTAAAGCCCAACAGCTACACCGATATATGTAAAAAACTTCCTCAGGTCATATGGAACCCTGAAATGTTTTCTTCCAATCAGATACGACAGGACCATCATGGTGAAATATGCAAAAAACGCCGCCCATGCCGATCCCCAATATCCATAAAACGGGATCAGGATAAAATTAAGGCCAATGGTAATGGCAGCGCCAATCGATGAAAGCAACGCACCATAGATGGTACGGTTGGTGAGTTTGTACCAGATTGAAAGATTGTAAAAGATTCCCAGGAAAAGGTTCCCCAATAATAATATGGGAATAACACCGGCCCCCTCCCGGTAATCCTTACCAATAAATTTGATCACCACATCCATATACATCATGGTAAGCAGAAAGATCAGCGACACGGCAATGGTAAACAGGGTAAGCACATCTGCATATACTTTTTTTGATTCCGATTTACCCGATTCGGAAAAAAAGAAGGGATCGGCGGCATATCTAAAAGTTTGTACAAAAAGCGTCATTATGATCGAGATTTTATAGCAGGCGCCATAGATCCCAACCTGCGCCATCGCGTCTATCCCCTTGGGAAGCAGTCGTGGCAACAACACTTTGTCCAGAGAGAGATTGATGGACCCGGCAATACTAACGATGAGTAAAGGCCAGGTGTAGGCCAGCATTTTTTTCAGGAGCCTGGTGTTTACTTCAAAAGATTTGAACGGAATTTCAGGGAATAATAACAACAGTGTAATTGCAGACGCCACAAGGTTTGAGATGAATATATATCCCACCAGGTCGTGCTGGTTAAAGAAGCCGCCGATGAACGAGCCCAGGATGCCTGATGGGTGGTGGTTTAGAATATAAGGGCAAAGTAAAATGAAGAACAGATTGAGGCCGATATTGATGCCGATGTTGATGAGTTTAAGTACGGCAAACCTTAAAGCTTTGTTTTGTTGCCGTAGCCTGGCAAAAGGAATGGCGGTGATGGCGTCAAAAGCCAGGATGAGCCCAAACCAAATTACGTAATTCTTATTTTGAGGATAATCGAGCCAGTTGGCCAGCGACTGGGAATTGAACAAAACCAAACCAGCGAAAACAAAGGATGTGAGTATTACAGAAAATAGCGCCGTTCCAAAAACACGGTTTTTATTCTGCTCACTTTCCGAAAAGCGGAAAAACGTTGTTTCCATGCCATAGGTGAGCATCACCCACAATATGGCAACATAGGCATACATTTCGGTAACAACACCATATTCCGAAGGTATCAGAACCCGGGTGTACAAGGGTACAAGCAAATAGTTGATCATCTTCCCGATGATACTGCTCAAACCATAAATGGCTGTTTGTCCGGCTAATCTGCGTAGTGGGTTCAATGTGTAAGGTTTGGCGCAAAAGTAGTTTTTTTTGGATTTGTAGAGACGCCAGGCATGGCGTCTCTACAAATCCTGGTTTATACCAAAGAAATCCCATCGGAATGGTTTTTAACATGTGCTTCCCTTCAGCAGTGCTCGGGATTTTGGTTTACATCCGTAAATCCAAACCCACATCTCGTAAAACCAACTATTTTTGTAAGGCACATTTTCATATTTTTACACGATAAATAATAATGAAAGTATCAATCATACAATTCGCGCCGGTATTTGGGGATGTTACCAAAACACTGGATAAACTCTCTCCGCTGCTGGATCAGGCATCAGGGTCGGATCTGATCGTTTTGCCCGAGTTGGCCAACTCCGGGTACAATTTCAAGGGCAGTGATCAGGCATTTGAGCTATCAGAAATACCTGAAGCAAGTGTTTTTATTGAAAGGCTCCACCGGTTTTGCAAGACATCTGATTGTCATGTTGTAACCGGATTTAATGAGCGGAGTGGCGACAACATTTATAATAGTTCCTTTCTGATAAATCAATCCGGAATTACAGGCAGTTACAGAAAGTTGCATCTTTTTAACAACGAAAAAAATTACTTCACACCTGGCGACCGTGCCCCTGAAATTTATTCAATTAATGGTGTTAAGGTTGGAATGCTCATTTGCTTCGACTGGATTTTTCCTGAAATATGGAGGGCATTGGCCATTAAAGGGGCTGATGTTGTTTGTCACCCTTCCAACCTGGTTATTCCCGGAAAAGCGCAAAAAGCAACGCCGGTTCATGCGATGGTCAACCGGTATTTTGTTATCACTGCAAACAGGATTGGTACCGAAGGTGATTTGACCTTTACAGGAAACAGCCTGATTGCCGGGCCTGATGGTGAAGTCATTTCATCCGGAACAACATCGGGCGAAGAAATCTTATCAGCAGGGATAGATGTTTCGAGAGCCCGTGATAAAATGGTCACACCCAAAAATGATGTTTTGAAAGACCGCAGGCCTGAATTTTACCAGGCTGGTAGTGGATTGTAATTTTTAGAATCAGTTCAAATACCTCGGAATTTGACACATGTAAGAAATCTTTTCTAATTTTGAAATCTTTATCTAAACTAAAATTACTTGATAATGAAAAAAGTTACTCGTCAGACGACAAAAAACCTTAGTTGGTTTACACTATTAATTGTGGCAGCGATTGGGTTTTCAATCGTTTACCAGCCTGATCACCTCACCAAAAGGGAAAAATATGAGCAATTCCTGATCGAAAAAATGAGTCAGATCCCGCAATATTCCGAGGAGCAGATCGCAGAGATGGATAAGCCCACTCAGCCTGATATGGCTGCTTTGCAGGATTTCTTCATGACCCTCGACCCGGAGACCGGAACAGTACCACGTGAGCGGCGGCATGAAGCCTATCAACAGGTGTTGGATATGAAGCAAAGCAATCAATTCAAGTCAACGAACAGCATGGAATGGAACGGGACATCATCCGAGATGGGAGGCCGTACCCGTGCCATCATGTGGGATCCCAATGATGCTTCCGGCAACAAAGTCTGGGCAGGGGGCGTAACCGGAGGGTTATGGTACCGCGATGATATTACCAATGACGATGTGGAATGGCAACCCGTGGATGAATTCTGGAGTTCTCTTAACATCAGTTGCATTACCTATGACCCCAACGACCCGATGACTTTTTACGTGGGTACCGGCGAAGCGCAGACCGCAGTGATCATTTACCGTGAGTCAACAGGTGTTGGCGACGGGATATGGACGACGGACGATGGCGGCGAAACATGGTCGTTGATGGAGACGACAACGGGATTTGAATACATTACAGATATTAAAGTGAGAGATGAAGATGGGACGAGTGTAATTTATGCCGCAGTAGTTTCCGGAGATTACCGTGGTGTAATCCATCAGAGCGAACCGTCCGATGGCCTGTTCCGTTCGGAAGATAGTGGTGAAACCTGGGACCAGGTACTACCGGATATTCCGGGCTATGGAGAACCATATGCTGTTGCCGATATCGAATTTGGCGCCGATGGAAGGATTTATGTAGGGACAATGCAGAATGTTGAAATTGAAGGCGGAGCTACCATTTTATTTTCTGATGAAGGCGATGAGGGCACCTGGACGGTGTATAATGATTATGTGCCGATAATTGAAAGTCATTCAACCTACAACATTCCGGCACGTGTAATGCTTGCAGCGGCCCCTTCGAACGAGAATATTATTTATGCTGCGATTGCTGCCGGAAATTATAACGGATTTAATTATTACCGTGGTCGCTACATCATCAAATCAACAGATAAGGGTGAAAACTGGTCGCAGGTTTCGATACCGCAAAACACATGGGCAACCTTGGCCTGGCATGCCTTCATTATTAAAGTTGACCCCAACGATCCAAACCGTGTTTTCACAGGCGGACTGGATATGTGGAAAAGCATCAATGGCGGCAATAGCTGGAACAGGATTTCAGACTGGGCACTGATGTATTATGGTGGTGGGGACGATTATCTCCATGCCGACCAACATGCCATAGAATTTAAACCAGGCAGTTCCGATGAGTTTATTACCAGCGATGATGGTGGTGTGTTTTACACATCTAGTGCTACCATGGGCGCTCCGGTATTTGAGCAGAAAAACCAGGGCTATAACACCCTGCAGTTTTACACCTGTGATATTTATCCCGAAGAAGGAACATCTAATTTTGTAGGCGGACTACAGGACAATGGCACACTCCTTTATCAGGATGAACCCCTTTCGATTAATCATATGATTGATGGGGGGGATGGGGCCTATTGCTTCATCGACGACAACGAACCCACCCTTTGGATCACATCGGTTTACTATAATGCTTATACATTCTGGCTGAATTATGGGCCCATAGAAGGTATGGATACCGATGACGGAATATTTATCAACCCTGCCGATTACGACTCTGACTTGAATATCCTGTATGCAAATGCCACCAGTTTCTTTGGAAGTCAGTCGAACAACATTCTTCGTATTGATGGAATTCCTGAAAACCCTGACGCAGATTACTTAAACCTGCAAACTGGCCTTAACGTGTATTATTCGCATGTAACGGTTTCTCCCAGATCGCCCGAAGGAACCACAAACTTATTTGTCGGCTCCCAGAACGGAAGGGTTTTCAAGGTCATCAATGCACAATCAGGTTCATTTGAAGTTGAAGAGATTACCGATGATAACTTCCCTACAGCGTATGTTTCTTGTGTAGCAGTCGGACAAACAGAGGACAGATTGCTGGTGACCTTCTCCAACTATGGTGTTGAGTCGGTTTGGCAAACCATTGATGGTGGTGGCTCGTGGGAAAATGTTAGTGGAAACATGCCGGATATACCTATCAGATGGGCACTATACCATCCTGAAAATGACGGACAGGCCCTGCTCGCTACCGAAATCGGCGTCTGGTCAACCAACCTGCTCGATCAGCCTGTGGTTACATGGACTCCTGATATTGCAGGAATGGCCAACGTGAGGGTGGATATGCTCAGGATTCGTGAAATTGACAACACCGTAGTTGCTGCCACTCATGGACGGGGCTGCTTCACATCATATTATCCGCTTGATCCGTTTACTTCGGTTCCTGAAAACAGTGGATCGGATATGGCCTTAAAAATATTTCCCAATCCCACTACCGGATCGGTTACCGTTACAACAAAGCACAATACGGGTTCCGATGGCCTGCTTACGATTCTTGATATGTCAGGAAAAATCGTGTTGGAAACCAGATTATATTCGAACGAACAAACACTTGACGTTTCAAGCCTATCTAAAGGGAGCTATGTTGTAACTGTTGCTGTTGGAGGGAAGAGTTTTAGCGAGAGGCTTATCGTAAGATAATCTGTGTGTTTCTGTGAGATCTGTGACTTCCAAATCAAACTTCAACTTGGCATACTGGCCTTTGTTATTGCTACTGATTGCACTGATTTACGCAGATGAATTTCTAAAACACCAAATCTGTGATTATCTGTGAAATCTGTGGCTACTTCTGACTGTGAACAGGGTAGTGGATTGTTATTTTAGACGCAGATTTGCGCAGATTTATTATGATTCAATCTGTGTGTTTCTGTGAAATCAGTGTTTATCAGTGCAATCAGTGGCTCACAAATGAACCACCAGATGTTCACTGATTATTATCAAAGAGGCTCACAACAATATGAAATAGACGAGACCGGTTCAAAACCCAAATGAACCGGTCTCTGTCTTTCCAAAAAGTGAAACAAGGATTACAAGTATCGGGTGCACCTCAAAAACCATTCCCTTCCCTTTTCCGGGGTAGCATTGCCAGGTTTATGCCTGCCCCTTTCCAATCTGCACACCCATTCGTTTAGTTAAGCTGTGATAGTATCTGATTCATGGCATCACGTTCAATAATATTAATGTGAAATATTAACCTGACTTCCGCTCCCTTTTCAGGTCTATTAGATATTGCAATTTCAGCGTTGTGGATGTCCATAATAAATTTTGCGATTGCAAATCTGAGCCCCGGCCAATCCGACCGTTTCATCGTGCTTCCGCTTTTGAGGAACTCTTTTATCTTATCGTATTGCTCCACTGGAAACCCGGATCCTTCATCCGAGAAAACCAACTCGATCTTTTCGTCATGTTCATTTAAACTTATTTCAACCCTTGAGTTTTCCGGACTATAGAAGATGGCATTGGCCAAAAATATTTGTATTACCCCTTTTATTACTCCGGGCTCAATCATGATTTCACCTGATTCGCATTCAATGTTCGAAACCAATTCGATGTTTTTCTGCTCTACATCTTTCAGCACATCCGGAATGGCATATTCTACCAGGTCGTTCAGCTTTGTAGGTCTCATGTTACTACTGATATTTTCAGGATCGATCTGTGTAATTATCAGGGCTGTATCCGAATACTCCTTGAGCTTTTGAGAGGCATCATATATGTTTTGAATAATACTTTCATTCCCTTCCCCATCCGGAAACTCCTTTAAAATTTCTGAAAAACCTAATATGGCACTAACCGGTGTCCTGAGTTCATGGCAGATTATTTTGAAAAAATCGTTTTTTGTCCTTTCCATATCCAGAAATTTTCTGCTGTCTTCCATTGGTATCTTACGCTTTGATTTTTCCATGACGATTATTTTTTTGTTAAACAATCCTGTCTTTGAGTCTTATTAACGTTCGCTTTTAAGTTTTCTCAATTTTTATTTCATTCAAAATTAAAACACCAGAATGCTTTTATCAAGTAGAAATTAGCAAGTGTAAAGAACCGTCTTGTAAGTGTAGTATTTAGACGCGGTTTTGTGATTGGAATTATTTCCTGTATGTGGAATTTGTTTTCTGATATGGAATTAAGGTGGCGCAAGTGTGATACCCTTCACAAAACTTGTTTAAATTTGCCCATTTATCATTGTATTTCAGCACATAAGCGGATTTTGTTGGTTTTTATATTTTCTAATATTGGGAATGCTCCTTCTGTTATTCGCGAAATATCTCATGTAGTTATCCACAAAACCCCTATCATTGTCCGCCATTTAAGTTTAACCCACACTTGAACGCTCAGGCAAGTTATACCCGGAATATTGTGTTTGGTTTAAAATAAAGTGGTGAGTTGCTGATTCATGAAAAAGCAAACATTGGCGCCTACTCATACTTTAATATATCAACCGGTTTCTGTGAAGCTGACCGGTATGTTTGAATGCCCACTGTAATGATTGCTGTAAGTAAGGCGAGCATTGCAGATAAAATATACATCCACAACGATACCTCAATTCGATAGGCAAAATTTTCGAGCCAGTTGCGCGTAAGAACCTCTGCCAACGGCCATGCAATAATGTTAGCCGCCAGGACTATATATACAAACCGCTTTATTAACAACAGAAAGATCTCACCGGAAGTGGCCCCATGCGCTTTCCTGATACCGATTTCCCTGGTAAAGTTTTCGGCAACAAATGAAGAAAAGCAATAAAGCCCCAATAAAGCCAGAAACAGTGTTAGAACCGTGAAATAGACAATGATGTTTAAAAGGTTTTTCTCAGGCTCATAATATTCGGACAATGCAGCGTCCAGCATCTCATAATCAAAAGGAATATTTACGCCAAATTCTTTCCAGTATCTTTCAATTATTTTTATGGCTTCCTGCGTTTTATCCTTATGTAGTTTGATCAAAAGGTATCCCCTGGCTTCTTTGCTTAGAAAAATTACAATTGGCGTTATCTGCTCGTGCAAGGTGTGAAAGTTAAAGTCCTGCATTACACCGATCACCTGGTATCTATCCTTTTCAGAATATCCGCGTTCAATATATTGCGCCAACGGATCTTCTTCCCAGCCATATTTTCCGGCTGCATTTTCATTTACAAGCACTGCCCCCGAATAATCTGTGATGTTTTGTGGGAAGAAGTCACGCCCCTGAACCATTTGAACGCCCAAAAGCGATAAAAAACCGTGGGTACATTCGTAAAATGTTATGATCTGTTCAACGGTCCCCTCCTCGCTACTTACGTGCATAACATCCATATAGTTGGCAAATCCCGGCAATCCGGTAGTTGTTGAAACCTGCATTATTTCAGGGTGTTTAAGCAATTCTTTTTTGAATGCAGGGTACGATCTGTTAAATGATGTGTCGAGAAGAGGCATCAGGATAACATTTCTGGGGTCGAATCCCAGATGTGTATTGTTAAGGTATTTAACCTGTTTCATGATTGTAAACACGCCAATGATCATTACAATGGAAACCACAAATTGAATGACGATCAATGCTTTTCTGAAAAGTCCGCTTTTTCTTGATGTGTTTGTTTTCCCTTTTAATATTTGTGCAGGCTTCAGGTTGGATAGAAATACAGAAGGATAACTCGCCGAAAACAAACCAACAATGATAGTTACGCCCAACATTCCGATATATAAAAGATGGTTTTGACCAAAATTGAGCGAAAATTCGCGCTGTGTGATTTGATTAAAAAATGGCATAAAACAATGGCAATAAAAAACGCAACAAGTGTCAGCGCTAACGATTCAGTCATATTTAGACGCGTTAAATGCATGGAATGGGCCCCAAAAACTTTTCGTATACCAATTGCCTTTGCCTTCTTTTCGCTCTGAATGGTTGCCAGGTTCATGTAATTTATACTTGCCAGAAGTAAAACGGCCATTGCGATAATTACAAAAATCCACAGTAGCTTCTTATTGCCTGTCTGAAAATCCCAATCAAGGTTGGTGTTGAGATATACTTTGTCGATCCGGTGCGTTAACAATGAAAAAGTACCGTTGATCTGTTTGCCGAATTCTGACATGTTTTTCTCATAGAATTCCGGGAATTTCTTGTGAACGTTCTCAATATTTCCCTTTTCCGAAAGCAGTATATAGGTGTACAAACGGATGGCCCAAAACTGTTGCTGGTCAAGACTCTTGTACATCCTGTCGCCAATAACATTGGCCATCGATACAAACGAGATTAACCCGTCGAACCTGATATGTGAGTTTTGCGGAACATCTTCGATGATGCCTGTTACCTTGCATCTTAATCCGTTTTGTACGGAGATCACTTTTCCCATTGGATCCTGATCGTCGAAGTATTTATTGGCCAGTTTACGTGTTAAAACAATGCTATTAGGCTCTTTAAGCATTGTTTGTGGGTTGCCAGATATAACCGGGAAGCTAAATATATCAAATGTTGTAGAGTCGGCATAAAAGATAGCTTCTTCAAAGAATGATTTATCGCCATACTTAAAAACGGCATGATCTAGAGATCGGAACCTGGTGAATTGTTCAACCTCAGGAAATTCCCTGACAAACGCCCGCCCAAAGGCAAATGGGGATTTTGCAACCTTTTGATTGCGCCCCGAAATGGTAAAATCCGACTCAAGCCTGTAAATGCGATCTCCTTTTTCGTGAAAATTATCGAAGGACAGCTCTTCGGTAATGAACAAAAAAATCAACATCGCACAAGATAAAGCCACTGCAAAACTTAACATGCTTGTGGCCGCATAAATTTTGTTCTTCCACAGGCTCCGGAAGGTAAATTTCAGTTCACTTTGATTCATCGTATTTAATTTTAATCTTCCATCAAAATGAACTGTGCATGAAAATATTGTGCCTTTGAGATTAAAGGCCTGATTTAAAGGTTGTATTGGCACCACATGTGTAAAAAAACAATGCTACTCCGCTCGAATTGGTACAATCAGGTGTCCGTTATGGAACGGAGATCATTTGTAGGCGAACCTTCCTGATAATACCAGATTTAAAATAGTTTTCTGATGCCCTCCCAAAATCACTTAATATTACACACCCATAATTCACCAAATGGTTGAAATTTTTACTACTTTTACTATTTGTACAATGTGGCAAATAACTTTTTCTCACGATTTGAAAAATATTACAAAATACGTCCTGGGTCTATCAACAATGATTCTGGTTACAGGGTGCCTCGCACAAAACCTGTCACTGGCCACAAACATTGAAACCGCAAAATTCCAAAAACTGACCAATAACGAAGGCCTGTCACAGGGAACTATCAATGCCATTGCTCAGGACAAAAAGGGATTTATTTGGATTGGAACCAACGACGGCCTCAACAGATATGATGGTTATGATGTTAAGGTGTTTCATGTCAAAATCCCTGATTCCACCACCATCAGTTCAAACCTGATCAATGATATCATTGTTGACAGAAAGGGGGATCTGTGGATTGGGACTGCAAGGGGCCTGAACATCTATAATCCGTTAACCGGGGATTTTAGATTGGTGACTTCTGTGCACCTGGACAAATCCACAGATGTGCGTTGCCTTATCCTCGACCGGAGCAATAGCTTATGGGTAGGAACATCCAACCATGGTTTGGTACAGATTGATCTGAAAACCGGCGATAGTAAAGCTTACAAGAGAAACGCTCTTCATGGCCTTCCCGGGGATGATATCAACACGGTTTTTGTCGACTCGGAAAACAATTTGTGGGTGGCTCCGTTTGAGGGCGGGCTGTATTTATATAACCGGCAAGCCGATAACTTCAAATATCTCAAAATAGAAAATCAACAAACATC
>JABMQA010000689.1 GCA_013203545.1 Bacteroidota bacterium | reverse complement strand
CGTTAGGACTGACCAGATAGTCACAAATACTTTGTATCTCGCATGATGATAAGGAATCATTGTATAAAATCCTTAAATCCGTGGTTAAAGTTGAAACATTGGCTAATGCTGAAATATCCTTAAGTGATGGATTGCCGGCGTTTCCCCAGGGATTCGGGTCATCACCAATTACCAGTCCCTGCATTATTGTATTCAGGTTTTCCAGTCCTGCTAAACTGGCCAGTTGGGCATTGCTATATATTTTAAGTGAACCTCCGATGTATGATAGGCTTTCCAAGCCATTCAGATTTTTAAGCAGGGAGTTGCCTCCTCCCATATTGCCTCCAATATCAAAAGTACCCTCAATGGAAGTCAGATTTTCGAGCCCGGTTAAGCTGGTTAACGAATTGTTATAACTAATCATGAGAAATCCACCGATATGGGACAAATTATTTAATCCGCTTAGATCAGGTAAGGATGTGCCCGAAATTATAGCGTGCCCTCCGATGGAGGTGATTACAATTAATCCATCCAAATTTGAAATCTCCTCTCCTGATATTTCAACATAACCTTCGATCTCGCTACAATTAGCGTAATTGGTTTGGAAATTATCAATTTCCTCCTGAGTTGAGAATTGAATGCCTTCTGGTAAGCAGGGTTGAGAAAGTAAGTGAACAGTGAACAGTGAACAGTGAATGGTAAGAATGATAATGACAAATTTTTTCATGGTGACCTCCTTTTCTGGTGGCTGGCTGCTGGTAGCTGGTTTCTGGTTGTTTTTTTAATTGAACAACCAACTACCAGAAACCAGAGGCCAGCTACGGTTTTTAAGATTTTACTGTTGTAGTTGACTGAATGATTTTTATTTCGCTTATAAAAGTAAGGAAGTGAGGCCCGGACGGATATCAGATATGATGCGAATGATGCAAGATATGATTCATTATGATAAGTTTTCGTCAAATAGCAATTTGTAAATTTTATTTTATCTTTATAAAAAAATTAACAATCTGTTACTACGCTTTAACGATATTAGTATGAAAAAAAATACCCTTCTGATGCTTGTATTGATTATAGGGTACTTTCAAGTGGTTGCCCAAAGTTCAATATCTGGTACAGTTACCAGTGCTGTCAATAATGAACCTCTGCATGGTGTTTCTGTTGCGGTAAAAAACTCCCTGGTTGGAACCAGTGCCGATGCTAATGGATTTTATAAACTGACCCTCCCTGAAACGGCTAAAGTACTTGTTTTCTCTTTTGTTGGAATGATCACTGCTGAAGTTGAGATTGGGGACAATACCACCATAGATGTTACCCTTCAGCCAGATAGCCTGATATTGGAGGAGGTGGTTGTAACAGCTATTGGAATAACAAGGGAGAAAAAAGCGCTGGGATATTCCGTCCAGGAATTGTCCAATCATGATATAACGGTTGTTCCCAATGAAAATCTGGTTAATTCACTCAGCGGTAAAGTAGCAGGTGTCCACGTAACAAGTACATCCGGCAGCCCGGGCGCATCAGCTTATATAACCATCAGGGGAGCTGCTTCAATTAATGGAAACAATCAACCCTTATTTGTAGTTGATGGTGTTCCGGTAAATAATTATGAAAGATGGACAGGTGCTGCAGGTGTTGACATGACGAACCGTATCACGGATATTAATCCGGGGGATATCCAATCGGTATCAGTTTTAAAGGGTGGTGCAGCAACAGCATTGTATGGTCTCAGGGCAGTGAATGGCGCAATTATTATAACTACAAAAAGAGGGGCCAAAACAGATGGCAACAATGTAAATGTTTCTCTACAATCATCCCTGTCATTCGATCGGGTGTCGCAGCTACCTGAACTCCAGACAAGATATGGTCAGGGACTTTATGGTAACTGGATTTCGGGAAATTTCGTATCCTGGGGTCCACGCCTGGATACATGCTCTTACTCAAAAGATCCCGGCGATTGGATTTACCCGGAATATGATGTAGACGGAGCTATTGTGAGTAATAATAGTGAGTATGCCACGGGTGATCCAATCAATATATACGATCACTACAATTTTTTCCAAACTGGAATATCAACGAATACTACACTCAGTCTTTCAGGAGGAAGTGATAAGGCAACATTTTACACTTCTACCTCTTATACCAGCACTACCGGAGTTGTTCCCAACAGTAACTGGAAAAGGTTCACGGTAAAAGTAGCAGGCGATGCAAATCTTTCTGAAACTTTTAAAATCCTGGGTAGCATCAATTACATGAAATCAGGAGGTGACCGGATGCAAAAGGGAGTTAGCTGGTCAGGTGTTATGCTGGGCATACTGAGAACACCACCTACCTTTGACAATGCTGCCGGATATGAATTCCCTGATGGCAGCCAGCGTAATTACAGGCATGGTAGTGGTTATGACAATCCTTACTGGTCGGTGAACAAAAATCTTTTTAAAGATGATGTCAACCATATGATAGGGCATATTGGTTTTAACTGGTTTGTCACTAACTGGATGCAGGTAAAATACAAACTGGGTGGTGACTTTAATAATACACATTTTAAAAATTATTATGCTATCGGGTCCAACGAGCAAGCAAACGGATCAGTACACGTGGTTAGCTCAAACCACAGAATTATTAATTCCGACCTGATTATTCAGCTTAACCACCGTTTTAATAATCATTGGGAAACAAGTTTTAAGTTGGGCCATAATATGTTTGAATCCTTTGGAAATAGTGTTAGTGGAAGAGCCCTGGGATTGGAATTGCCTGGTTTTTACCATTTGAGTAATTCCAGTGATATTACTACAAGCGAGTCCAGTAGCCAGGTCAGGCATGCAGGTATGTTTGGCGATCTTGAGTTGTCATATAACCAAATGGTTTATCTAAGTCTTACTGGCAGAAATGACTGGTCGACCACCCTTCCAAAAGACAACAACTCATTTTTTTATCCCTCAGCCAGTATCGGGTGGGTTTTTACCGGATTAAACTTCCTGAAAGATAACAAAATCCTTCCATATGGAAAACTTCGTTTCTCCCTGGCCCAAATTGCAAATGATCCAGGGCCGTATCAAACATTCACTGGTTATTATCGCCCCTGGATATGGGATTACTATTCATGGGTAGGCCTGAATTTCCCATTGTTGGGTGAAACGGGTTTTACCTTATCCAATACCCTGGGTAATCCGGAACTGGAACCTGAGTTGACAACTTCATGGGAAATGGGCGTTGATTTGAAATTTTTAGATAACAGGCTTGCTGTTGATTTCACCTATTTTAACAATTATAGTGATGGATTGCTTTTGCCTGTCCAATTGTCAGGAGCTTCAGGATTTTACCAGGTAAATATGAATGCTGCCGGAATGTCAACAAAAGGAATTGAGGCTATTATATACGGAAACCCTATCCGAAAAACAAATTGGCATTGGGATTTTACCTTCAATTTCACAAGATATAAAAACATGGTTGAGCATATTCCGGATAATATGGAAAGTCTTGGACTTGGATGGAGAGATCCCTGGCTCGTGGCAAAGGAAGGATACCCCTATCAGAGCTTTTTTGGATATGACTGGTACAGGGATGAAAATGGAAAAATACTCATTGATGATGATGCGGAAAGTCCGGGTTATGGATTCCCCCTTGGTTACGATACGGAAGAAACCATCTATCTGGGTAAGGTAAATCCCGACTGGACTTTGGGATGGACCAATAATCTTATTTATAGAAATTTGACCCTGACGTTTCTGCTGGAATTTAAAAAAGGAGGCAATATGTTTAACGGCACCAAGGGTTCACTGTATTACTATGGCGCCCACAAAGACCAGGAAAGCAGGGAGCCCGGAGATGAGGTGATTTTTGAAGGGGTGAAAGTTTCGGATGGATCAACGAATGATATAAAAGTAGTTAAAGGCCAGAATTGGTACTTTAACGGACAAGGCAGTACGAATACCGGTATGGGATCTCCCTTCATTGAAAATGCAGGATGGATCCGGTTGCGTGAAATAGCATTGACCTATAACATTAGGGAAAGCATTTTTAAAGATGGCTGGATAAAAGGTCTGGAATTTTACATTGCTTGTAAAAATTTATGGTTGCAAACTGAATATTCAGGTATCGATCCCGAAACAAGCCTGTATGGGGCTTACAACGCGCAAGGGATCGATTATTATAATAATCCTGGCACCAAAAGTTATACACTAGGATTCAGAGCTTCATTTTAATTTAATTTTTAAAATATTGAAACAAAAGACAATTATACATATGAATAAGAAAAATCTTATAAAAATAGTGCTGCTAATTTTCACGATTTCTGCTTTTTGCAGTTGTGAAAAATGGATTGATCCTGATATCAACATCAATCCAGACAGGGTATCAGAAGTTACCATGAAAACACTGTTGCCATCCATTGAAGCACATTTGGCTTATGTTGTATCGGGAGGTAGTGATATAATTGGTTATCAGGCAATCTGGCTACAGCAATTGGATGGTACAGCTGGAGAATCGATGACACATTCTAACTATGTATTGCAACCTACATCCGTAGGTTGGTTATTTGATGGAACTTATTCGAATGCTATGATGGATGCACTGGCATTAATCGATCTGGCAACCGAAAAAAACTCACCTCATAATAAGGGTGTGGCAAAAATTTGCCTTGCCATTTGTCTTGGACAATTGACGGATGTGTTTAATGACATCCCCTGGTCCGAAGCCTTTCAGGGAATTGCAAATCCAACACCTGCCTATGATTCCCAGGAATTTACTTATTCAGAAATTCAACGATTACTCACTGAAGCAATCCACAATCTGTCGGAACCAAATGAACCAATAGGTATCGACGGGGATTATTTCTATGATGGGGATCATACTCTCTGGCTCAAAGCAGCGCATGCATTAAAAGCCCGGTATTATCTCCACCTGACCAAGCGAAATGGCAACCAGGCCTACCAAAATGCTTTGGGCGAATTAAACCTTGCTTTTACCTCCAATATGGATGACTTGCAGTTTAAATACGGCCCTGGAGCTAATGAATCAAATCCGCTGCACCAGTTTATGAGAGACTGGGATAATGTAAGAATGGGTGCCTATTTTATAGATATGCTTAAGGAATACGATGATCCCCGGCTTGGCGTGTATGCCTACCCCAATTATAATGATGAATATACAGGGTCGATACCAGGATCAGGAAATTCCACGGCATCAAAGCCAGGTTCTGCAGTTGCTGATGCGGAATCCCCCACATATGTAATTACGTTTGTTGAAATATTGTTTATGAAAGCGGAAATCATGTACCAAACCGGAAATAATGAAAATCAGGTGAAGGAAGTTTTAATCCAGGCAGTTTCAGAATCGTTGGATCAATTTGATGTCTATAATGAAGATTGGTTAACCGAATATACTTCCTCGATCGAAAACCTTCAGGGTAACGATTTATTTGAAGAGTTGATGACACAAAAATATATCGCAACTTTTTACCAGCCTGAAGTTTACCATAGTTGGAGAAGAACCGGGTTCCCCGTCATTCCGCCCAATCCTGTTGGTGCAGAAGCCGAAATACCCAGAAGATTTCCCTATAGTAGCTTTGAGCTGGTTTTTAATAAGGAGAATGTACCTCAGGGTATAACTATAACTGATAGAGTTTGGTGGGATGAGTAGCTGGTACTCCTTTGATTCCAGAAAAAACAATTTTCATCTCACAAAGAACACGAATGGAGGGTGCGTACCTAAACTGGGTTCTAACAATCAGGAATGAATCCTGATGAAACTGAAAATTCTTCAAGCTATTCGTTTTCGTTAAATTCAGAGGGTAGTTTACCAAAATGCAGTCTGAAACATTCGCTAAAATAGGATGGGCTGCTAAAACCGACATCATAGGCAATTTCGGCTACTGTGGCGCTTTTCTTCTTAATGAGTCCGGCGGCACGGTTTAACCTGTAAGCTCGGATAAAGCTTACCGTGGTTTGCCCGGTCAGGGCTTTGATCTTCCGGTTCAGTTGTATCCTTCCAAGTCCAATTGCCTGGCCAAAACCTTTGGTGTTAAAGTCGGGGTCGGTATGCTGCTGCTTTACTATTTCGATTGCTTTCGTTAAGAATTGTGCATCCATGGAAGTGATGCCGCTATCTTCGAAATCTATCTGAACAACACTGTGGCTTTTCTGAATTTTTCCTTCCAGCAGTTTCCTGGTTCTTTGCCGTTGTTGAATAAGATTTTTTACCCTTACCTGCAGTTCATCCCCATCAAAGGGTTTGGTAATAAAATCATCAGCGCCTGTTTCAAGTCCCTCAATCCGGCTTTCTTTTGTTGCGCGGGCTGTTAGCAGGACAACCGGAATGTGGCTGGTGCGTTTATCTAATTTAACTTTTCTGCAAAATTCATTTCCATCCATCCTGGGCATCATCACGTCACTGATGATGAAATCGGGGATTTTTTCAATGGCTTTTTCATAACCATCAGCACCGTCAATCGCCTCGATAATATGAAACTCATTTTCAAAATATTCCCGGATGTGAGCCCGCATGTCGGCGTTGTCTTCTACAATAAGGAGGATGGATTGGTTGTCATTGCTTTCTGCAGGGCTTTCCGGAATAGAAACGTCTTCGGTTTGAATATCTGATGGAGCAACCTTAAAAGTTGGTGATGTAATTTCATCAGGTTTCCCGATACAATTTCTTCAGGCTTGAGATGTGCTTTACCTAATTGCAATTGAATGGTGAATGTTGACCCCTTTCCTGGTTCAGAATCCACTTTAATTATTCCATGATGAAGTTCAACCAGTTCCCTCGCTAAAGCGAGGCCAATTCCTGTTCCTTCGTGATAACTGCTTTTTTCATTTTCTACCTGGTAAAAGCGGTCGAAAATGTAAGGAAGTTTATCAGGTGGGATTCCACGGCCGGTGTCGGAGATGGAAATACTCACCCACTGCCCGGGCAAGTCGGCAGTCTCCAGTCTCCAGTCTGCAGTGGCTTTACTATCAACTGATGACTGAGAACTGTGGACTGTGGACTGTGGACTGTGGACTG
>JABMQA010000061.1 GCA_013203545.1 Bacteroidota bacterium | reverse complement strand
GCCTTTATTGAATTTGCTGATGTACCCAAGCTCAACTCTGCATATTTATTATCCCAATCTGATGGTTGTAAAAACAGGGTGGCATTTTCGGTAGCATCGGCTTTTATGTGGAGCTTTGCCAGTGGGGCGGTTATGTTGCCAATGCCGATTTTGCCGGTTTTGTCGCCACCAGCGGGTGAGCGGCTAATAAAAAATGTAGGCAGGATACTGTTAAATCCTATCATCATGGTACCCTGAAACGAATTTTCGAGCATTTGTGAACCATAACCACTACCAAAAGTAATTGCATTTGGAGCTATTGTTTTTATATTTTTCCCTATAGCAATGCTTGCTACATTATCGGCTTCGGAACCGAAACCTATTGCAACAGCTCCCATGTGCCCGGTAATTGTTTCTAAACCTAACGAAACAGAATATTTTCCGTTTGCTATCGCATCATATCCGGCTGCAATTGAAGCTGTACCCAAGGCTTTAGCTTGAAATCCCAATGCCGTCGCATAATCACCTTGAGCAATTGATTGATATCCAGAAGAAAATGCTGCTGAACCATAAGTCTCAGTTCTAATTCCTATTGCCGAGGATTCCTTACCATTATTAATTGTTTCATAACAATTAACACACGGTGTGCTTTGTCCCATTAATTCAATTGAATACTGAATACACAGTATTACAAATAATAAAGTTCCTGTTTTTTTCATAATATGATTATTTAAGGTGACTTAATCCATTTACCGGTTTGAATAATTTGATTATCCTTGGTTAAAGAATAGTAATAAACACCTTTCGGAAGATGTTGGGTTTTAATATTTGTTTGGGTTGTTGTGATGTTGTTTTTTTGAATAATTAAACTACCGCTTTCATTAAAAAGACTGAATTGAAAATCTCTTTTACAGGTTTCGATCGTTAAATATTCGGATCCCGGGTTTGGGTAAATTATCGCATCATAATCGTGAGTATAAGGTGTTTCTTCAGCCGAAGTAAGCAAATCATCTTCAAATATTTTCAAAATAAAAATATCCCTTTCATCTCCCTGGGTTTCGTCATGTCGTGTTGCCGCAACAATACATCCGCCATCGGAAGTTGCTGAAATGCTGTAAACATGATAGTTTGCATCGCCCCCGAAAAATTTTGAAGCTTTAAGGTTCAATTCTTCGTCTAACAACCATATTTGTACATAATCCTGATAATTGTACCACCAGGCTCCGCCCCTGAACCCGGAAACATAGATATTGTTTTTATCTATAAAATCCAAACACCTTTCCCATGCAGGATATTCCCAAACCGTATCACGGCCCAGGTTAATTTCGCCATAAATGTTCTGATTTGTATCAAAGATCATTACTTCAAGATTGGAGTCATAGGGTTCCATGGTAGTTTTTTTACCGCCAAGTAAATAAGCACTATCATTAAACTGTTTTATTGTTCTAAAATGATCAATATCAACGAAACTACTTAAGATATGATGTGCCTGAATATTGAAGCCTATGTCGATTTCTAAAATTTCAATAGGTGCATAAGCATAGAAACCTGCACCAAAAATTTTATATGTTTCTGGATTATCTGATTTAAATATTCCAAATGAATCTGGATTATGCCCTGTGAAAATAAAATTTTCGAAATTAAGAATTTCCCCACCGCTATCTATTCGGCACAAAAACAAATCTCCATGTATCATATCGTACAATAATTTCCCACCTATAATGAATTGCCCATTATCATCCTTTAAATTAAATTGTTTAAAGTGGATATCCCTATAAATTTCTGGTATTAAAACCTGGTCTGTTTTTAATATATTGAATGAATGATCAGTTAGTAAGGTGAAAAAGTATTGGAAGTCTCCGGTAATTGTGTCCCCATTTTTACCAATAAAAAGGTAGTTTCCGTTTTCAAGCGGAATCGACTGGTATAAAATCAGGTTTACAGTATCAGTTCTAAATATTGTTTTAATGATCGTGTCACCCTGTTGTGATATTTTTGCAACATAAGCGCTATATTCTGGTATCTGGGGTTCAGGATGCCTTAGGTAACCGGCAAAAATGTAGTTTTTATAATAATCCTCTGAAACATTCCAAAAAACTTCATCTTCTTCAGTTGAAATGCTTAATTGAAAACCCTGCTGGGCTTTACTTACAAAAGCCAGCAGGGTAAAAAGGTATATTAAATACTTTTTCATAATACCATTGAATTAAAATGGCAGGTCAGCCGGAATATCCTCTTCAACAGGTATAATATGACGTATCCCATATTCAAAATTGCCTTCATGCAAGATTACCCCGGAATATTCATCCGATGGATATAACATTCCTTCAAGATTTGAACATTGTATAAAAGCTTTGTCAGGGGGTTCGGTAATCGTAGGGAATTTGTTGTATATCAAAGTTTGTACACCATTGAAATAAAAATTCATTTCAAGGGTATCCAGACATTCTTCATTTTCATCCAGATTTCCGTCACCATATTCACTTGATGCATAAAACATGTAATAGTCAAGCCAGTTATCAACCGGTTCGGGATCATCAGCATTTCTGAAAAGCAATGGGTTCAGGTTGAATTCATAATAGGAATCAATCGTTTCAACATCAGAATAAACAACAATGTAACCCGGGCCCGGATCATAAATCGGTTGGTAAAAGGGCAATAAATCAAATATTTTTGAAGCTGCATCTTCATCGATACCCCCACCATAAGGTCCGCACTTTCCCATACCCTGCCCGTAATACCAATAATCTGTTTCATCAAAAGGAAAAAGGTAATTATTCCATTCGCTGCCAACTGATGCAGTAAATGATATTTTCGTTTGTCCGCTTTGTGTTTCAGCTATTGAAATATCCGTTAAAATAAATTCTTTCTGATCTTCATCTACGCTGTAATAAAAATCGCTTATCATACTTATGATTAAATCGTGTACCAAAACAACATCATCCAATGTGACTTCTCCAGTGGTTGAAATGTCTAAATAAACGCTGTCGGCATAATTATAAATCTCATTACATTTCCTGTCAGGGTGGCCATAACTATAATTTATAGTCGCTTCGAGATACCAAACAGCACTATCCACATGCATAACTTCTCCCGATTTGAAACCAGGATGTTCTTTAATGTACTCCACTTTCTCCCTGAACCGGACAAGATTGTTTTGAAAACTTAGATCCTCTCCGGTCATAATCACTTCCTTGCTAACTGTTAGCGTGTGATCGGCCAATTCCTGCTTACTGCAAGAATTCATTACAACCACCCCTGCAATAAGGGCAATAATTGTTAATCCTGTGAAAATTTCAAGTTTTTTCATAATTGATCATTTTTAAATTAATAAATGGGTTAATATGAGTTACGCTACACCGCATTTATCCCAAACGGGACAACCATTTGAAAAAAACGGC
>JABMQA010000688.1 GCA_013203545.1 Bacteroidota bacterium | reverse complement strand
TTTCTCCGTCTCCGTTACACACGCTGGCAGGTCCGCCCAATGCGCGAAAAGGCTTCCCCAACCGGACGCTACCAGGTGGCTTTCGTTCAATCGATCCTTCGCTCCACCATTCCTTTCTCCATCTCCGTTACACACGCTGGCAGGTCCGCCCCAACACGTGAAAAGCCTCCCCAACCGGACGCTACCAGGTGGCTTTCGTTCAATCGTTCCTTCGTTCCACCATTTCTTTCTCCGTCTCCGTTACACACGCTGGCAGGTCCGCCCAACGCAGGAAAAGCCTGCCTAAACCTGGACGCTACCAGGTGGCTTTCGTTCAATCGATCCTTCATTCCACCTGACTTGTCCTGAATTATCTTTACACCCAACATTCCACCGTCTATCTCCGCTATCAACTCTGACAGGAGCTCCCAGGGTCGCACTCTGTCAGGTTTTATTCCTTTGCACGGTGCCTGACGCTAAACTCTCCTCCGATAGTATTCGGGGCTTCGCTATCTGCTTTCACAAAAACTACCCTTTGCAATCCATAGTGATTTCATTTCTGTATCAAACAGTTCACTTTTGATCCAGGGATCGTATTTCAACAATTTGTCAAAAATTTCTTCATCAACTTTATCAAAAACCAGGATACCTCCATTAGCCGGACCGAATACCGCATCGGCAATCATCTTAACCTTAAATCTGTTCTCGATCATATAATTGGAATGTCGTTTCAACAGCTTTGCAAGCTTTTTTTCATCATATTGCTCAATTTTATCCTTTACCGGTTTGTACTTCAAAAACTGGTACTCGGTCATTTCATAATGTTCACCCACAGGGCAAATCCCACCAACATTCATTTTCATTGGATATAATTCAGTATTAAAACGGTTGGCTTTAACAGCAGGATCGGATTGAAGGATTGCATCGGCTTCCTCAAGGGTGCCGGCAAACAACACCTGCAGCCCACCTCCACCATTGAAGGGTCCGGCAGCAAGCAATTTGCTCTCCTTAGCCAGGCTATCCATATTGGCCATATGGGCACTTTGAATTTCCTCAACCTTTTCTTTGGGCAACTCTGCACGACCTGGGTTGGTGTTCAACATTACAAAATAATATTGCTGAGCGTATGTATGGGAAACAAACATCATGATCATCAACAACACAAGTACACAATTAAATAAATTTTTCATAATTTCACCCAATGAATTAATTCAAATGAAGTTTTCAAAAGTAAGGATTTTCCCAGAGATTGTTTAAATTTTTTCTGTGTGCCTTTATAACTCTAATAATTATGACAATACCATCCAGTCACATCACTATTTGCCATCACATCCTGTTGGCCCTTCTCATTCTGGTTCTCATTTCCTGCTCAGGAACTCACGAACCTAAAAGTAAGACAGAGAGTAAGGAAAAGGCAGCACTTAATCCTATTAAGGTCGATTTCAAAAAGATTAAGGAAAATGGTAAACTCACAGCACTTACCTCATACAACTCAACCAGTTATTTTATTTATCGGGGAGAGGTTATGGGTTATGAATATGAGTTGTTGAAACGTATGTGCGATTACATGGACCTTGAATTGGAAATAAAAGTTGTTGGTGATAAGGACCAGGTGATTGACATGTTGTTGAAGGGTGAAGGAGACATCATCTCACTTGGATTGACAGTAACCGAAGAAAGGCAGCAAAGCGTCAAATTTACGGAATATCACACCAAAACCCATCAGGTGCTTGTACAGCGAAAGCCATCGAACTGGCGAAATATGAAAGTTCATGAAATCGAGAAGGTTTTAATCCGGGATGCCATCGATCTGATCGGCAAAAAAGTTTACGTTAGAAAAAACTCATCCTATCACAAGCGATTGCAAAACCTATCAGATGAAATAGGGGGTGATATCGAAATCGTTGAAGTATCCGGAAACATGGAAACGGAGGAGATCATCCAGATGGTTGCCGACGGAAAGATTGATTATACTGTAGCAGATCAGAACATCGCTGAAATCAATGCCACCTATCTTACCATCCTCGATATCGAAACTCCCGTGAGTTTCAACCAGCGCATTGCCTGGGCCGTACGACCGAATTCGCCGGAACTGCTAAAAGTCGTAAATGAATGGATTTCAGATATTAAAAAAAGTACCGACTACTATGTGATCTACAATAAATATTTTAAAAACAAACGTGCTTTTAAGAAAAGGGTGAAAAGCGAGTACTTTTCATTGAAAAGTGGTAAAATATCAGAATACGATGATTTGATCAGGCAATATTCCGACAGCATAGACTGGGATTGGCGGATTTTGGCATCACAGGTTTACCAGGAATCGTTGTTTGATCCGAAAGCCCAGTCATGGGCAGGTGCAAAAGGGTTAATGCAAATTATGCCGGCTACTGCCAGGCGATTTAACATAAATCCATCGACACTGGCCAACCCGGAGAATAGCATGATAGCAGGCACAAGATACATAATGGTACTCAACAAAAAATGGGGTATTATCCCCGATTCTGTCGAGCGCATCAAGTTTGTCCTGGCATCCTACAATGTTGGTGAAAATCATATTTCTGATGCACGTAAACTGGCAGAAAAGTATGGTGCTGACCCCAACCGGTGGTCAGGCCAGGTGGAAGATTACATATTACTAAAATCCAATCCAAAATACTACAACGATCCGCTTGTTAAATATGGGTATGCAAGGGGCACTGAACCATACAAATATGTAAGAGAAATCCTTACCCGGCACGACAAATACAAGACCGTGATCCCTGAATGAAAATATTTACCGACAGGCAAATATCACCTTGAAAATTCATCCCATCTCCGATGAGGTTATTATGGAATTCAATGATACAGAACAGGAAAACCACTTTACTTACAATCCCTGCATAGTCGGCTGGATTAATATCTCGTTTACACTTACCCTGTCCGGTTGGGTGACTGCGTAAAGTATGGCTTCCGCAATTTCTTCCGACTTCAGGGGTTTCAGGCGCTCATACCTGCCTGAAGCCTCCCATGCTTTAAGGATTTCCTGATCGCTGATGGATTGTGTCAATTCTGTTGCCACTGCCCCCGGCTCAATGGATGTGATCCGGATATTGTCGGCTGCAGATAATTCCATACGTAAACCTTCCGAAAATGCAGTGACAGCAAACTTGGTGGCACAATAAACGGTACCACCCGGGAACCATTTCCTGCCTGCAATGGATGAAATATTCACGATATGCCCATCGTGTTGCTTGCGCATCGTTGGTAACACAGCCGCCACGGCATACATCACACCTTTTATATTCACATCCACCATGCGTTCCCACTCCTCAACGTGCAGGTTCCTGGTTAGCGATAGAGGCATAAGACCCGCGTTGTTTATCAGGATATCGATCCGACCAAACTGCTC
>JABMQA010000687.1 GCA_013203545.1 Bacteroidota bacterium | reverse complement strand
TGACATCACGCCAAATTTCGGGATTATCAGTACAAATGACCTTTTCAGGATAAACGTTTGTTCGTTGATAAAACCCCCGGTCATAAACAAATTCCTGCATGTATCCCTGGAGGTCATCCGTTGTGGGTGTTTGGAAAGGAAAAATTAAATGTTCACCCAGGTTGATTGTTTCCTGATCCAGTAGAACAGCCTTGATATTACAGTTATCGGGAATGCCGACGATCTCATTGATCATGGGAAGTTCGGGCCGGCCGATTTCCATGGTAGTCTGGTTATCACCCACTGATATTCGATCAAATGTGTGTCCGTCTTTTTGAACCTTTTCGAGCCAAATTCCATTGATCAGGATATCCAGAATCAAAAGGTTCTGATCGGAATGGGAAACAGTGATTTCCGGTTGGCATGGGGCCGTACCTTTTAATGGCACCCAGGTTTTCTGGCTAAATGATACGCTGATTAAGCATGTTAAGGCAAAAGTAAGTACTTTTTTTTTCATTTTTTAAAAGTTGTGATTCATAGAAAAATCAAAGGAAATATAGTAAATGAGTTTTGTAGTAAATGCAAAACACTAAAATTTCAAAGATCGGAACAACAAACATACAAAAAAAACGCATACAATATCATACGCTGAAGATTTTATTAAATGGATTCTTTTTAGCAGAATACAAATTGACAAACACCCACAACTTTTGTATCTTTATCAAAAATTTTAGAAATGGGCGAATTAAGAAGTATTCAATCAGCTATTTTTCTGGAAATTAAAAACAAGATTCCCGAAAATTTATCCTTCGTACACGAAATTGCAGAATTGCTGGGATTAAGTTATGACAGTGCATATCGTCGGATCAGGTGTGAAAAGATCGTTAGTCTTGAAGAATTGTATAAACTCAGCACACATTTCGGAATTTCCATCGATTCCTATTTCGAGGTAAAAAGCGGGAAAATAACCTTCGACAACATAACAGTTGATCCAAACACATCTTCCATAATTGATTGGCTCCAAAAAATCTACAATGACATAAGTAGCATAACATCAGCACCGGATAAATCCATGATCTATGCAGCCAAAGATGCTCCTTTTTTTCATTTTTTCCAGATTCCGGAAATTGCCGCTTTCAAAGTATTTTTCTGGGAAAAAACACTTTTTCAGTTTCCTGGTTATCAGAACAAAAAGTTTTCACTGGATGAATATGATGATGGGATTCAAAAAATCGGACAAAAAATACTAATTGCCTCCACAAAAATACCGACCATCGAAATATGGAATGAAGACACCTTTGCCATATTCCTGCGGCAGATAGAGTACTATTGGGTTTCAGGTTTATTTAAAAAGGAGGGGGATATATCGATCATTTGTGAACAACTGGAAAACTGGATCAGGCATGTGCAGTTTCAGGCAGAGCACGGATTCAAATTTTTATACGGACACGAAGCGATTGGCGTTGCGGATTCGTTTCAGCTTTATGAAAATGAGGTGGTACTAAACGACAATACCATCCTCGTTCAAATAGGTGGCCACATGGTAACTTACCTGACATACAATGTGGTTTCGCTACTGGTTACACAGGATCAGGCTTTTTGCAGCACCATCGAAAATCATATGCGTGGCCTGATTAAAAAGTCAACCTTAATCAGCTCTTCTGCGGCTAAGGAACGGAATCGGTTTTTTAATAAATTAATAAAGCAGGTCCGGCAATTCAGGAGCCGGATTGAAATGAATATTGAGTAGAAGTGCTAAATCTGCAATAATTTAAATCCTTGAAATCAGGTTGATTTGATCGGTAATTTTAAAGCTAACAGATTGATTACAGCGCATCGTAGAACCATCGATATTTACATTAAAGCCCCCTCCTTTTACCGGTTCAAGTTTAAGGGAATTTGCAATCCGGTAGGTTTCAAATCCCCACTTTTCAGGATTTTCCTGTACCGTTGCTTTCCAGACATGTTTGAATTGTCCGGGAAGCTTCAAAAGGCCCAAATCCCTTAATCCAAACAGGTAAAAGTCGCCCGAACCCAAAGGAATACCCCGGGCCAATGGAAGGTTTTTCCCAAGGTCGCCATTAACGATTATCAGGACCTGGTATTTGTTTTCAGTCACAGATTTATCATCCGGATAGATAATCCACTTTGGAACACCATGGGCAACCGACCTGAATGTTTTTGAAATACTGGCCAAACATGCACCAACGAAAAACGGTCCCATATCCCCAAACAACTGGCTTAAAACACCCTTGTAATATTTGATGAACCTGTTTTCGGTATAGGACGGGATTTCACCAAAGATTTCAGCGCCACCATAACCCACAAAATGCCTGGGTAGCGTTTCTCCTTTTTCACTTTCAGCCAGAATTACATCACATTTTATGGTAATACCGGCATCTATCGAATCGGCAAAAACCTTAATGGCTTCGTCAATATTGTCCGGCATGCCCAGTACTTTACCAATCAAGTCGGCTGAACCCTTGCGTAAAAAGCCCAGGGATATTTCGTTCAAACTTACTCCTGAATCGCAACATCCTTCCAGGGCACTGTTAAAGGTTCCTGAGCCACCTGCTGAAATAATGATCCTGCCACCGGAATTGATACACTCGGTGGTTTTTTTCCGTACTTCCTTATGGCTGTCAACCGAATATAATGACACATTGTCGAATCCATGTTTAATAAACAAGGGGACAATGTGTTTCACCTTTCCCCAGTCACTGATAGACCCGGAGATGGTGGTAGCAATCACATCAATTTTTTGATTGTTCATGTTGGGTTTCCTATCCAAAATTTTGCAATTATTAAGATCCTGTTTATAATTTAGTGTATTATGTATAAATTATCATTTGCTTCAAATCATTCAATGGCCACAAACTTTGCGTACAAATTCAATTGCCGCTTTTGTGGTATCTTCAATTGTTTTATCCCCCTCCAAAATGCAAACGGGCACATTCATTTTATTTTCCATAACATCACATGTAGAAAGGTATGCGCTTCGAAGCATTTCGAGTTTTTCCTGTGTTTCATGCACCTGTTTGGCTTTGCCCCTCTTATCAATCCTTTCAACTGCGACCCTCGGATTAACATCCAGAAAAAGCACCAGATCAGGCAGGTTCATATTGTTAAGTTTTATCTTTTTAAGCGCCGATAATTCTGGAAAGTCCTTATAAATGGGATCGTCTTTTGCAATGGATTCGTCCTTCGAACACAGGATTTGTATGGCTTTATGGCAAACCTCCCCGTTAAAGTAATTTTCCTTGTAAAGAATTGCCCAGGCTGTTAAATTCAATACCGGTGACCCGTCTAAAATAATAAAATCCGGGCTGTACCATCTCTTGATTTCATTAAGTAAAATATCCCTCAATAACAACTCGGTTAATTTTGGAACTTTATACTGTTTTAATGATTTGGCATTTTTCGCATAGTCAGAAACCATGTTACGTATGTTTTCAGTGATAAAGGGCTGGGTGTGTTTAGCCTGTCCATTTTCAAGAAATTCCATGGTGTCACTTACGAGCGCAGCACATGCATTGCACGATAATGCTAATGAAAGATTTTTGGATAGGGTGCTTTTACCCGAGCCATCAATCCCCAACACAGCAATGGTGATAACTGGCTTTGTTTTCTTTTGTTTTCTTTTATGCCTTCCGGTAGATTCCTTTTCAGCCAGCATTCGGATTGTATCTTCCAGTGCACGGGTTATTTGCTTGTACGACCCTTTAAATAATTGTGGTGGCCCAATGGTGATATTATTCCAGATAGGTACCGGAATAGAATAACGCCTGGGCAATGATCTTTCGGTTCCTGAAATAAAAACAGGTACAATCGGAATGCTTCGGTATTGCTCTGATATTCTCCCTATGCCGGTTTTGAAGTGTTGAACTTCACCGGGCAATCCCCGCGAACCTTCCGGGAAAACGATCAGGTTGTGGCCATCATCCAGTTTTGATTTCACCACATCCATAAATTCCGTAAACGATTCTGTTTCACCCCGCTTAATCCAAACGGGATCGAATAAATATTCCACCAATTTGAAAATGATTTTCGATTTTGAAAAATACTCTTTTGCCGCAATCGGGTGTGTTTTTTTGATTTGTTTAATGGGAAGTAAATAATACAGAAGCAAAATATCCAGGTGGCTGTTGTGGTTGGCAACGATAATATACCTGTCCAAACGAATAAAGTTTTCCCTACCGAATACATTTACCCCGAAAAGAAGTATAACGATCGGCTTCAGAATGAGCAAGTGCACCAAAATTTTAAATGAAAACATATTAAGCTAATGTATAATAATTAATCAAAAATAAAATAACGAATATAGTGAAGCACAACAGGTGCCGCATAAAGTACCGATTTAATATTGTCGATAATAAGCCCTCTTCCAGGCTGAGTATTTTCTCTGGTTATACCAAGATCCGATTCGAAATAA
The DNA here is from genome assembly GCA_013203545.1 of Bacteroidota bacterium. Classification (GTDB taxonomy): domain Bacteria; phylum Bacteroidota; class Bacteroidia; order Bacteroidales; family 4484-276; genus JABMQA01. Next base: position 8,383 of record JABMQA010000687.1, on the reverse strand, counting down.
ATGATGGTGTGATTTCCAATCAAAACCACAGCCGGAATCATCAAACCAAGAATGATCGAATGATTTATGGGTATGCCCGTCCAACCGGAAAGAAGCAGGGTAAGCACAACAGTAAAAGGCATCGCACTGAAATATTTTGATAAGATTTCATGCCACTTTTTGTTCGTTTTCTTTTCGATGAAGAAAGCGGATACATCACAAATCATAATGTTCAACACCAACATGGTGGCCATCCAGGTTGAGTAAAATGCCAGGTAGGCGAGGTGACCAATGCAAAACACAAAAAGGAAAAGGCCGAAGTCGATGGTGCCGATAGAATAAATAGCCCCGTCGGTTTCTTTGCCGGTGATGGAGATAAGGAATGGGATAAACAAAAAACTATACACGGGAATGGAGATGATGAACATGTTGTACCAATCGGTGTGTACAAAGTGCATCATAAACGGGATGGAAAAATAGGATGCCAGGATGCCCAGCCTGTCCTGGGGGCGGAGGTCGACCAGGGAAAAATACTCACGTAAAATGAAAAAACTAAGAATTCCAAAACCCCATGTAGCTATGTAAAATGAGAAAAGGTCTGCAATTACCAGAATCAGGAAAAATATCCAGATGTAATTAAAATAGCATCCCAAACCCGAACGTCTGGCAAGGGTGAGTTTAATGACCCCGGCCACAGAAAGCGCCAGGAAGATGCCCAGCAAAACTATTGATGGTGTATTTTGGAGGAGGTTGTTCATCTGTATCGATTTTTGATTAACGATTTCTTACTTTTAAAAACAATAGAATAAGGTCCAGGAATATGATCCGTATTTCAAATGTTATTTCGACGGTTTGAGTAAATCAAAGAACAGGGCAACCAGTAAAAGAAAAATTGCAACAGCAGCTGCAATCCACGGGGGCTCGGCAGGCGAATGGCTTTTTACGTACAAGGTTGCATACAGGCTGGGGATCAATGCAGCCAGGCCAACCACTACCAGTGCAATTTTTAGCCAATCGTTATTAAACCTTCTACTTGCAATCAGCAAAAAGGTAATCGACAATGATGTTGCCAGCCAGCCACCACCGGCAACACGCATCAGTGCAATGATCAAAACCCGGAAATCCGGATTTACCTCAACCCATTCCATGGATACAGCATCAGCATGGTAGGGCATAAATTCGGGTTTGAACAGATAGATGGCTGCAAATATAAACCCCAATATTGCTACCAGGGCAAAGCACACAAAGGAGATGATTTTAAATGTTTTCATCGGGCGTCATCTTTAATTTGTTCGTAAATTTCATCCGAACTATTCCTGTTTCTTAATCTTTTCCAGCAATTAGAAGGGAAATACAATACCCAGCCAGGGCACAGCTACAAATCCATCCATATCCTTTGCAATTGGAATCATAAGGCCGTAATCAATACTGGCCTTTTTCACCAGGTATCTGCCCCCGGCCATTAATAAAACCACGGTTTCGCCTGATGTACTGAAGAAGTAATTTTCTGTTAAAAAGTATCCCCTTCTTCCTGTTCTGATCATTGCACTCAGATTAATGACTGGCGCATTGGTCCATTCATGGTCAGCGTAGCCATACCCCAACCCGGCACTGAAATTTTTGTCTTTCGACCCGGTTGTTAGCGTTCCATATACAATGCCGAAACTGGCTCCCTCTTCACTTACAACAGTTCCCATCAAAGCCCCTCCGCCAAGATTGAGTTTGTCTTTTACCAGTGGAACAGAAAACTTTGGAGTAAGCCAGACCGGCGTTGGTCCCCCGGCGAATAAAAAGAGTGGGATGAAGCCTCCTCCAATGGAAATGTTATCTGTAATACCGATGGATATCTGGTTGAAAAGCACCCACACATTCTGGTAATACCCTTCACCGGCGTTTAATCCATAACCATTGGGTGACCAGAAGTAGCGGGAGGCCTGTGGGTTTTCATTCCAGAGACTTCCCTGAACAATCTGTGTTTTTTTAATTTCAGTAATTTTTGTTATACTCGACCGTGGGATGGTCAGGGTTCCCAGATTTTCGGTTTTGAGCAGAATGGTTTCTGAATCCTGTTTGAGGATATATCCCAGAAATTCATTTCCACCGGTCATTTCCACCTGGTAAAGTGTCGTATCGGAGCTTTCCTGAGCTACAGCCCAGGAGGGATACAATGTAAAAGCAAATCCTAAGATTATTAGGTAAATAAATTTTTTCATAATGTGTTTTTTTTGGCAGGGTGTTTTATAGGAATTAAAACACCCTGCTGGTTAGTCATTAAAATGGTGACAGATAATACCCGTATTCATGAATCACCTCATCAGGAGCTAAAAACAAACTGCCCTCAGGAACTGCAAAGGCTCTTGAAAAGAAGGGATCCAAAGCATTTGCTCTATCCATGAATTCACTGGAGGCCTGCTCATCAACGGAATGCCGGCTAATAAGGGCCAGTTCCATTGCGTACTTTTCAGCCTTTTCGCTATCGCCACCTTCTTCTTCCGGTAAGCCGCCAAAAAACTCAACAAGTGTTAGCTTATCTTCAAGGTAACTTGAATCCATTTTAAAAACACTAAGATACGTATTTTCGATTGTTTTTAACCCTTCCCTGGCATTTTCGCTGCCTTCTTGCAGCGCTACATAAAACATCAGTGTTTCGATGCTGCCTTTTTGTGACAGATAATAAGCATTTTGCGGTTCAAGTTTCACAGCCTTTTCCATGTTTAATTATTAAAAGTTGATTACCAGAGCGCGAAATTTACACCGGCCTCCAAAAAGAGACCTTGCAGGATATCGAAATTGGTAATGGGGTAAACGTATCCACCCAGCAGGTTAATAGCTGAATTGATTGAAAAATGGAATTTCGAAATTCTTATGTGTGATATCTCTTTTACCCTGTTCGATCTCTTTAATTATCCCGGTTAACACATCATTCAGGGGAGTTAAAATTTTATGTTGCCTGGCTTTCTTAGCAATATAACCGTTCAAAAAATCAACCTCACTTTTTCTTCCTGTTTGTAGTGACTGAAGGCTGGAAGATTTAAGTTTACGGTATTTTATACCTACCATGCGAATCAGAAGATGGCTTTTAAGATGTGCCAGCCTGCTGTAATTATATGCCAATTTGTTAAAATCAAGTTTGCCGGCATATTTTTCAATTTTAATTTTTGCGGCATCTCCAACCTCCACAGCTTCGGAGATAATTCCCAGGAAGATGTTTCTATACTTTTTGTTTTTGAGCATATCCCCGAGGGTCATGCCGCAGATAGCTCCCATAGTGGTGATGCACGAATTAATGATCAGCTTTGCGTAGAGATGTCCCAGAATGTTATTGGTGATTATTACCGGAGCTGTGGTTGATAATATCTTTTTTACGAAATGAAGGTGGTTGGAACCGGTACCTGATAATGATCCAATGATAAATTCCCCTTTTGAGGTTTTCTCCAGCACACCCGGTTCGTGAACAGTAGCGCCCCAACCAACCACACAACCTATCACACGGTTTTTGCCATATTCCGCTGCAAGGGCATCTTCACAAATTCCATTTTGTAGTGAAACAATAACCGAATCATTTTTTAGCAGATGACCTATTTCCTTAATAATATGATTCAGGGAATTGACCTTTGTGGCCAGGAAAATGATGTCTTTTTGTTCGGTTACCTTTTCGATACCCGACCGGGCAGGAATGCGAACTGTGACGTTTTCATTTTTGCCAAAAATCTTCAACCCGTCGTTCTCAATTTTCTCAGCATATCCCGGATAGCAATCAACTATTTCGATATCATATCCCGCCTGGGCGATATTTCCGGCAGTAATTCCACCTATCCCACCGGCACCTATCATTAATATTTTTGTTTCAGCAGTTTTCATATCGCAGTTTTTTTGGATTGTTGTTGTTTGATAATCCAAAACTACTTCCTGAAACAGGGAAAATGAAACGGGAAAATCACCAGCGAGAAGGGTGATTTGCAAAAAATGCAACTCCAGGGGATTGTTTTCGCGACTTATTAGATCAAATCAATAGAAAATGTAAACCAAGGTGGTTTATTTGCAGTTTTTCCTTAAAAAGAAGTGTCAGAATTGTGTTTTTACTTGAAATGAAAGCAGGCATTTTACTTCAGATAATCATTGAAATAACCGGTGATTTTCTCGAAAAGATGTACCCTTGATTTTCCACGCATGTTATGACCTGCTCCGGGGTAAACGAAATAATCAACCTGCTTACCCTGTTTTATGCATTCATCAAGAAAGGTCAGGCTGTTTTGCCAGACAACCGTTGGGTCGTTGGTGCCATTAATAATGAGTAGTTTTCCATCGAGGTTCCCCACATAATTCAGAAGGCAGGCTTTATCATAGCCTTCAGGGTTTTGCATGGGTGTATCCATGTACCGCTCACCATACATCACTTCATACCATTTCCAGTCGATAACAGGCCCGCCGGCAAAGGCAACTTTAAATACACCGGGATTGCGAAGAAGCAGCGAAATCGACATGAAACCTCCATAACTCCAACCATCGACACCAACTTTTTCAGGATCAACAAAGTCAAGCGACTTCAAATAGTCAACACCACTCAATTGGTCGGCCATTTCGTAATCACCCACGTTTCGGTGGATGATACTTTCAAATTCAAACCCACGGTTGGCTGAACCCCGGTTGTCAAGTGTAAACACCACATATCCTTGTTGTGCCCAGTAATTTAACCAGAAATTTGCACCACCGGCCCAGGAGTTGGTAACAAGTTGTGCGTGTGGGCCACCATATACATAAACAATGGCCGGGTATTTTTTTGTGGGATCAAAATCAATGGGCTTAATTATACGGCAATAAAGGTCTGTTTCCCCATCATCCGCCTTGATGGTAAAAATGTCCAGCTCACCGGTTTTGTATTCCTCCCAGGGATCTTGATCTTCCAGCAGGGTAGAAATGATTTCACCCTTTTCATCCAGCAAATAGTAAGCACGAGCGATATCAGTACTACTGAAAATGTCGATAAAATATTCCATGCTACCGGCAGCCCGGATATTATGCGTGCCTTCGCCGTTGGTTATCCAACTGGTTTTCAATTTTTTGATATCGGTTTTATAAAGTTGCCTTTCGAGAGGGCTGTCTTTTGTACACTCATAATAAACGGTTTTACCATCCGGATCCAGACCTAAGAAATCCGTTACAACCCATTTTCCTTCGGTTATTTGTTTAATAAGGTTGCCATCAACATCATACAAATACAAATGGTTAAAACCATCACGCTGACTTTGCCAGATGAATTGTTGAGGGTTGCTTTCAAGGAAGTATAAACCATGCATGGGCTCTACTTACCTGTCGTTTATTTCTTCAAAGAGGGTTTTGATGAATTTCCCTGTTTGAACATCATATTTATTATAAACCAGGTGATTTTGATCACGGTTAAGCAGTCCGATGTAAATAAATTTGCTTTCAGGTCCCCAGGAAACTCCGGTCAGGTATTGGTTTTCAGGGCCAGTGGTACGGATCCAGGTAATCTCATTGAAATCCGGATTAAAAATCCCCAAGGATACTTTTTGGCTTTTCATGCCGGCCATGGGATATTTGATGGGATCGGTTTGGGCAATGCGGTGGTAGATATCCACCATGGGATAATCAGTTACTTCTGTCTGATCTGTTTTATAAAAGGCCAGCAATTTGCCATCTGGCGACCAGTAGGAACCCTGATCGATACCAAATTCATTTCTTGAAGGAACCTGACCATACACTATATCTGGATTTTGCGCTTCACTGATTTGCATTGTTTCCCCGTTGATTGCCATGAAAAGGTTGTTATCGATGGTGTAGGCAACAGAAAGTGTTTTTTCGTCTACAATGATATTTTCAGCATCATCCGGATATGAATTTATTTTCTTCAGGGTAGTATCCGAGAACTGAAATGTAAAAATGGCATTGTCCTTAGTAAAATTGAACCGGTTATTATCCATCCAGGTAATGGAGGGAAACCGCTTAAGAGGTTCTGCCAAACACTTTTCCCCGGCGCCATTAAGCTGATCCAGTTTGAGGATGGTATCGGCCTGCTCAGGATTGGCTGCTGCTTTTTGTATTAGGGCATTGTTTTCCATAAAGGTAAAAACATCCTGATTGCCACGCCAGGAAAGGTTACTTATTGATTTTGGATAGAGATCCCGATTCATATAATCGTTCGCTTCAAATAGTTTTTCCTGTCCGGAAAGAGATGACGATAACGTGAAAGCAAGCGTAAGTGCTAAAGCAGTTAAATGTTTAACCATGATCCAAAAGGTGTTACAATTTTACATTTTAATTAATGTAGGCAAAGATATTTAATCCTGCATAATCCAATCCAAAAATTTGTAACATATTGGGGGTAAAACAATGCCACAACAATTAAATCATGTTATAATTCCGGTAAATCTTTTCAATTTTTATGAAAAGGGAAACCACTAAGGCACTGAGGACACGAAGAAACACTTAGGGGGTAGACTTCACGTTAACAGATGAAGCTTACCCATAATATTGATGTTGAAAATGTCGAAAATCCTTAGAAGCTGTCTATATATTGATGGAGAAATAAATATCATTTTTAGACAGCCTCTTAGTGAACCTTGGTGTTCTTAGTGCCTAAGTGGTGAAATACTATTGCGCCTTTCCTACTTAAACGCCTTCTCCAACAACCCATCCCCTTTCATCGTAAGCCTTTCGAAGTATGCCGGCACAGCTTTTCCGATCATTTTATCCACATACAGCTTCGCCAGGTACTGTCCGAGCATAAATCCCTGGCCGCGCAATCCAATAAACAATCCTGCATCCGGGTCAACGATCATGCGCGGCTCAACGTAGTAGCCGGCCCACACGGCCTGGAAGCCAACGGAGGAGAGTTGGGGGAGCCAGTCAACAAACACCTCCGAAACAATCTCAAGAAAATCCTTGGAGTTGATCTTGAGGTTTTTGTCTGTCTCCATCGGTTCGATTTGCGGCGAAGCGCATCCGATGATCTGTCCGGTTTCTCCCAATTGCTGTCCGTAAACTGCCGTGAAACCTTTGTATTTTCGCCGGTCGATCATCATGGGCAAAGGGATGCCCTCTTTACCGAGGAACGGTAAACGGCGTGTGATAAAGGCCTGGTGTTTTACAGGATATATTCCTGTTTCAATACCCAGCGATTGTGCAAATTTATTACCCTGTGGCCCCAATGCATTGATGAAGGATTCTGTTTCGTATTCGGTGTAGGATTTATCGTGGGTTTTAACAAGCACGAAATATTTCCCGTTTTCCCGGCGAACATCAATCAGTTCGCAATCTTCCTGCATGGTTCCGCCCTTTTCGATACCAAGCTGGCGAATCAGATCCACAACCTTCCCGGGGGTGGCCTGCCAGCAATTATGGGTGATCAAAGCTGCCTGGTAGGTTTTCAGGTTGGTGTTGAAGTACGGGGTGATCTCTTTGTTAAAATCCTTTGGCTCGATCATTTCGGCGTCCGACCATGCCATGGAGGCTTCCAAAGCTTTATACATCTCATCGTTGTGGGCGAAAGTAACATAGTCGATGGGGCGGTAGTCGATGTTGTGAATGGTCTGGAGCTCCCTGAAAATGTCGAGGTTTTTCTCTGCTATCTCGGAAAGTTCGAACAGGCTGAAGTTGGGACGGCCCCCGGCAATATTTCTCCATGATGCACCGCGGCCATAATTGATGAGCACTGGCTGCATTCCTGCTTCTGCAAGATAACGGAACAGCGCACTGCCTCCGATCCCTCCACCGGCAACGAGTGATTTCACCACAACCCTTTCAGGGGCATTGCCATCCACATGCGTAATAACTTGCTCATGGGTATTCTTGGGATACAACTCACCCAGCGACACCTGATTGGAAAGCGGCCCACGGGGTGTTGGCTCACCAACAATGGAAATTCCCGATCCGGCCAGCGTTTGCTTGAGCCGTTTGATACAACGTTTGCCACGGCAGGCTCCCATACCCAGACGGGTGGTATGCTTCACTTCATCCACAGAGATAAATTTACGATCGCCAATCACATTGAGTATTTCACCCAGTTTCACATCATCGCAATGGCACACAAACTGTTCGGTGGCAACATTGGTATTGTTATCTTTAAGAATTATCGGTTCCGGATATTGCTGTTTGCTGATAAAACCCCGCACAGCCATCAAATCCTCACCATAAACATCAAGTGATTTCACCCTTGCAACATTTGTTTTATTGGGCTTGCGCAGTATTTTTTCAATGATTCCCTCACCCAGCTCCTTACCATCATTATCCACCAGGAAAACTTCAGCTTTCTCGTCTACCTCATATTCTATAGGGAGGAAGAGCCAGTCCTTTTTCAGGTTGTAACCAAAAATGGCTAATCCCGGGCACTGGTAAACGCATTGCATACAACCGATACATTTGTCAAAATCGAGGTGGGGAACGG
>JABMQA010000686.1 GCA_013203545.1 Bacteroidota bacterium | reverse complement strand
TAACGGTTGCCAGCATCCCCATGTAATCGCCCTGCACACGATCCATGCCTTTGCTGGCACCCTGCAATCCCCTGAAGATATTTCCACCACCTATTACAATGGCAATTTGCACACCCAGTACTGCCGCTGCTTTAACCTCTTCGGCATATTCATTAAGCCTCACCGGATCTATTCCATATTGTTGGCTGCCCATCAGGGCTTCGCCACTCAATTTTAATAGTATTCTTTTGTATTTCATTGTTACTTCATTTTAAAATCAAGCACAAATATCTGAAATATTATCGAGTAAAAGGGTTCACGATCGAACCTTTGATGATGAGTGAAGGTATGGAAACGATCAGAAAAAACAATATAAAATTGATGAGTGAGAACAACAACGCCATGAACAACAACTGGTTTAGAAAATTAAAAAGCGGTACCGTTGCATAGAGAAAACTCACCGTACCAGGAATAAAGATGGCATAAATCAGACTCACCAAAAATATTAACAACAAGATTACCATGAATCCACTCATCATTCCCTTCAAATCAGCAGGACTCAGTTCCATGTGTGATGCAATGGCCATGACCAGATACAGGAAAACCCAAAATTGCCAGTTCCCCATATTCTCAGCAGAAAAGAGCAATCTAAGGACACTGCTGAAACCCGAACTTATCATACCAAAATACTGAACAACACCAATCCCGTCCAGGTTTAGAAACGAGGAATCAGCTTTAAACTGCTGCAACGCTGAATAACTGTTGGGAAGCAATAAATACATGAGTATCAAAATAACAAGCGATCCAAAAATGATGGGGCCGGCACCAATAAAAAAACTCCCGGCACGCTGGTAAAAATTCACGGGGTTGTATGAATGCTCAACCGATCCAAGAGATCCATCCCCTGCATTGGGGTCAAACATCCTGATCTTTGTAATCCGGTGACCAAAGATGACACAAAAAAAAGCGTGACCCAACTCATGCACCGGTGTGCCTATCCAGGCCGAAATGAATAACTCAGCCCGGATACCCAGGGTTTTGGCAAATAGGTTTCGGGTATATCGTGCCAGTAAATACAACAGCAAACCAAGCAGAAATAACCCGCCAAAACAGACAACCACAATGTCGAAAGTTGCAACTGTTGTATCCCATAGTATATTTATTATCCAATTCACAATTTATGGTGGTTATGCCTATTAGAAATTATATCCCAGGTTGAAATATCCAATCCATGTATTGCTGTAGTCCGAATTCATGAATGATATTTCGATGGGCCCAAGCATCGTATTTACACCCAGTGACAAACCATACCCGTTGATGGCTCGGTGTTCATAAAATAACTGATCCAGATCCTGTGAACGAAATCCCAGGTTCCATTTTCCGGTGGCAAATACATTTTTCAGTATTTCGTACTGAACATCAATGCGTCCTACCAAAACATTAAAATCGGTAAGCTGCATCAAATGTAAACCCACAAAAGGAAAAATTCCATTTCCATATCTGTCATTCAATCCACCAATAAACATATTGTATTGTGGAAGAATAGTTTGACCATGGCTTAAGAGGGAACCAAAATATGCTTTTGGATGAATTGTAATTTTATTATTAACTTTTACAGCCTGCTGGTATCGAATGGTTACAAAAGCCAACGGATCGCTTTTAACATCTAAGGTGTCTTCAACATCTGTAACAAACTTAAACTGCCCATCAATCCGCATCCCTTTTGTTGGGTAATAAATGCGGTTCAGGTCATCAAATTTCAGAAATCCATAGAAATTGGTATTGTATTCATATGTGCTTTCCAGGTCAACCAAAAAAACATCCGACTTCAAACTTGAGAATTCAAATTCTATTCCCCCTCCGATCGCACTGTAATCGCGTATGTTAGATTGTGTGAAAACAGTTGCCAGTATGCTGGAATATCCAAGGTTGGCTATTTTTTGATTTTTATCGTATAAAAAAACATCATAATTAAACCCTCTGAAGCTGGATCCAATTCCGGGTTTCCAACCCCTGTCTATCAG
>JABMQA010000685.1 GCA_013203545.1 Bacteroidota bacterium | reverse complement strand
TCAAAAATTGATTTGAGGTCAACAGGTTTTTTCTGTAAGGTTAATTCGTTGCTACGCATCTTGGAAAAATCGAGGATATCATTAACCAGGTTGGTGAGCCTTTTCCCGCTCATAATGATCAACGACAGGTTTGAAGTCATACGCTTTGTGGTTTCGCCCGCGACACCGTCAATGAGCGATTCAGCAATCCCAATGATCCCATGTAAGGGGGTTCTTAATTCATGAGAAGTTTTTGCAAGGAATTCATCTTTCATTTGGTCGATCTGTTTCAGGCGCTGTGATATACCCCTTTCAGTAGAAATTTCTTCCTTTTGTCTGGTAACCTCTTCGATAAGTTGTTCCAATTTTTTGTTTTTATCTTCGATTACCTTCTTTTGCAGGCTCAATAATTTATTTGCCTTTTTTTTCTGTATAAACTGTATGAATTGAATAATTGCTAATACAAAAATTATTAAAAACCCGGTAATCGAAAGCCACATGATGAGTTTGTTACGACTTGCCTGTTCATCTTTAATCGCTATCAATTCATCCTGCAGTTTCTTTTCACTTTCCAGTTTTTCAATTTCCAGTTGCTTTTTTCCCGATTGATACCTCTCCTCCATTTCAGTTATCGCCCTTGCTTTATCAGCGGATAACATCGAATCCTTGGTGTCGTAAAACAGTTCAGCATTTTCAAGCGCTTTTGCGGCATTGCCCGCTTCCTTATAAGCGATGTACAACACGCCTGATGCATCTTGAATGCCTGCCAGCCAATTTATCTCCAACGCAATGTCAAGGGCTTCATGCCCATAATTAATTGCTTTTTGAAGGTACTCTTTACGCTGACTTTCTGTAGAAGTATCCTTACCGGCTTTGTTTATATACAGATCGGCCATGTTTCGTAGGTTTCTGGATATACCTTCCTTGCTGCCCTGTTCCCTGTTGATGCGAAGGGATTTATTGATGTATTCCAAAGCCTTGTCCCAATTGTTCATGTTTTGATACACTGTCCCGATCACATTATAATTACTTGATATGATCCTGGTGATCTTCAATTCTTCTGCAATTTCCAGCGATTCCATGTAATATTCCAGGGCTTTGTCATACTGTTTTTCATCGGAATAAATGTTTCCGATGTTTGAATAACAAATACTGGCCATTACAGCATTACCGATTTCCTTTGCAGCATTCAGGGCTTTTTCCTGATATTCCAGCGCTTTGTCATGATTACCAATAGCGGAATGGATGCTGCCAATTGTAATGTAGCAAGAGCTTGACCTGGTGATGTCTCCCAATGCCTCGAATTGCTTTACAGCATCCACCAAATGTTCAAGCGCTGCGTCGAAATCACCTTGCTTGTAAAACAACATACCGATATTCGCATTGGCATTAGCTACCCTTTTCGTGTTGCCCAGCTCATCTTCAAGGTTTCTCGATAATAAAAAATATGCATATGCTTTATTATAATCTCCTGTTTTGGCATTGAGTTGCCCCAGGTTAAGGTAGCATTTTGCAAGATCAGCCTTGTTGTCAATTTCCTGAAGAATCTTTCTGGAAATCTCCAAAGTTTCCAGTGCCTTATTTAGTTCACCCTGGTCCTCGTAAATCGATCCGATGCTTAAATTACATTTCGAAATCCAGACCTTATCCTCCAATTCCAGTGCAATGGCAAGCGATTTTAAAAAATAATCAAGGGCACTTTTAGAATCTTTTTGATTTTCGTAATATTCACCCAGATAATATAATGTGCTGACCTGATAATTTTTATCCTCAATTATATTGGCCAGATTCCCGGCTTCGGTAAGAAAATATAATGCAGTATCGGGATTGCTTTTAGAAAAATCCTGCCCGAGTTTAATCTGGATTTCAATTTTACTGATATCCGTCCCAGCCTCTTTTAGCGCAAGAAGCAAAGAATCTGTTTGGCAGAAACCACTACCGGATAAAAGAACCATGATGAATATAATCGGGGTAAGATAAGTAGTGATTTTATTCATAGCTGTTTATTTTAAAATGAAAAATGCGATGGACAAAAATATGACAAAAAAGGATTAATATGACATGGTTAAAATATTTTTTATAGTTTTACCAATGCAGTTTTCAGTACCAAAATTAAATTGAAGGGAATTTATGAAATCGTTTACAATCAAAGAAATCAACGGGATTATAAAGGGCGAATTGGTTGGGGATACCAACCTGCAAATTGAGGGCCCTGAAGAATTGGAAAGGGCCGGTAAAAATCATATTACATTTATTGGAAGCAGGAAATATGTGCGATTATGGGAAACATCCAGTGCATGTGCAGCGATTGTTGATGAGAAACTGAAAATTGAACCCGGTGAGAACCGTGCATTGATCAGGGTAAAAAATGCGGATTTGGCCATGGCCGGATTATTGGAAGTGTTCGATCCCGGCCCTCCCCAATTTGATGAAGATATCCATCCCACAGCTGTTGTTCACCAATCAGCTACTATTGGTAAAGATTGCAAAATAGGTGCCGGTTGCTTTGTAGGAAAGGATGTTGTTTTGGGCGATGGGGTTGTTTTATATCCCAATGTTACCATCCTTAATGAAACCAAAATTGGCAATGGTACTGTTATCTGGTCTGGTACGGTAATTCGTGAGCGATGCGAAATCGGGAACAATTGTATTTTCCATACCAATGCAAGTATTGGCGCCGATGGCTTTGGATATCGTCCCAGTGAGGATGGCAGGGGACTGATTAAAATTCCTCAAATCGGAAATGTAGTGATTGGTAATGGCGTTGAGATAGGGGCCAATTCCTGTGTTGATCGTGGTAAATTCAGTTCAACAATAATTGGGGATGGTTGTAAAATTGACAACCTTGTTCAGATTGCGCACAATTGCGTGATGGGCCGTTTTTGTATTATGGCCGGCAACAGTGGCCTGGCAGGCTCTGTTACCTTGGGGGATGGTGTTGTCATTGGTGGGAGCGCATCCATTAAGGATCATACAACCATCCATTCGGGCGCTGTGGTAGGTGCAGGCTCCGGTGTAATGAACGACGTCCCGGCCGGTAAAATTGTTTTGGGTTATCCTGCCACGGATGCAAGGGAAATGCTCAAACAGTGGGTGGCCATACGTAAGCTTGTTTAAAATTTGTTGTCGTGTGTAATTATTTAGGTGGTTGATATTTTTCAGATAGGTGAAGTATTTTGTCATTCAATTGTCATTAGTAGTCAGTCGAACGCTGACGGACAAATGACAATAAATGACTGCGAAGTTCCGCAAGTGTGGAAGCATAAATTTACTTGAATACTGCCCACATTTCCCCCCCATATTACCAGCTAAATAGGTACAAACTAAAGATAAATGCACATAATTATAAACGTCAGGGATATACGGGCATAAATCTGAGAAATGGCCGGACTGAAGAGAACAAATAAAGAAGTCATACACTGGTTGCCAGTTTGTGCACCATTAATTGTAGTGCATGCGTCCCCCACAATGTCGCAGTTTTACAATTTATTATGTTTCTCCCCATGTATTTTTGTGCCGTTAATAATCGTATAATTTAATTTTATTGAAAATGAAAAATTTAATTTCATGGGTTGAAATTCCGGCCACAGACTTTAAAAGAGCCGTTATGTTTTACAACGCTATCCTCGGGCTTGATTTACAGGAGGTAGATTGTGGAGAAGAAAAAATGGCATGTTTCCCCACAGGTGAGGGGGCAATATTCTTCGCGCCGGATTTTAATCCATCCAAAGACGGTGTGATCGTGAGTCTGAATACCGAAAATGATTTAGATAACACGATCATAAGAATTGAAAATAATGGGGGTAAAATTATTTATCCCAAAACAAAAATTCAAGCCGAGGGCCGTGGCTATTTTGCGCTGTTTATCGATAGCGAAGGAAACAGGATGGGTCTTTATGGGGATGCGTAACCCAAGTTATGCCGGAATTGGTATTCCGCTGTCAGGGAATGCCAATTCCGATTTTATTGTTTTATTGATTTTCATTTATTTTTGGAGAAATAAATTCGCATGAGTTTTCAGGTATCCGGGCCATCATTTTGTTTGTCGCCGTATGTAAAACAATACTGGACGATGGAGAATTGCATATCCAATGGAACGGAATATTTACAACGGATCGTTCCAAATGGATTGATGGAACTAATATTCTACCTGGGTGATAAACCACAGGCCTTGGATAAAGCCAAAAATATACCGGAGAATGCATGCCTTAGCGGACAACAAAAGGGTTATTATGACATAATCGTCCCGGCTAAACTTTCGTTGTTTTCAATTTTATTTCAACCTCACGGAGCGTCGATGTTCTTTGACATTCCGATAAGTGAGTTTTATGATCAAAATATACCATTAAAATATCTTTTGAGAGACAAGGCAATTGAATTGGAATCTGATTTATATGAATCTAAAACCTTTTGTGAAAAGATTAATATTGTTGAGAATTTTCTTACCAATCAGTTACGTAAATACCCTAAAAAGTATGAGTTAAACCGTATTGGTCAGAGTATAGCTTTAATCAACCAGGCAAAGGGAATAATAAATATTAACTTCCTATCTTCAGAGGCTTGTTTGAGCAGGAAGCAATATGAGCGTACTTTTTTAGAATATATCGGAACATCACCTAAACAGTTTATAAAAACAGTAAGATTTCAGAATGCGATACACTGCAAAAGTAAAAATAAAGATATTCAATTAACGGAATTGGCCTATGATTGTGGCTATTACGACCAGTCGCACATGATAAATGATTTTAAAACTTTATCCGGAATGACACCAAAACAATATTTTTCGAAATGTGAACCTTACTCGGACTATTTTCAATAAAACGACAACATTAAAAATGATATGAAATGTTATGTCAATAAAAAACCGGTTTCCGGTTTTCTGAAATCGCCCCATTTATCCCACTTTTATTTTTTCATACGCCTCCTCACTCAACCAAAAATCCTTATCAATAATTTTTACTTCATCATAAGTAAGTTCGTACAGTTTATACACCAGCACATCTATTTCTTTTTCTATGGCTGAGGTGTCCTTATTTTGCTTTTTGAGAGATAGGATTTTTTCTACCCTGGTGATGAAGGGTTTTGTAATTTTTTTTATTTTTTTTGGAAAAGGTAATTGCTTAATCTCATAACCCATTACATGATTATTTGTTGATGTTTTTCTGAAAAACCAATCAAGCAAATTGCTATTCAATATCACCATACAAGTTTCAATAAGAGAGAAATCATTTAATAAAATCTTATTTGCTGTATGTCCAAAAAGAAATTTTTCTTCCTTATCTGTTAAGCAAGCATGCAATCGGTATTTGTCTGTTGTTCCTGTTATCTCTTGCAATACAATGAAAGTATATTTCTGATTTTCAACTACTTTCTCTTTTAGGAAATCTTCATTAACAAATTCTTTTACTTCTGCTAATAACTCGAATCTATGAATATTTCTTCCTCTGTACAACTTAACTGAAGTTATAGTTTCTGAAAACTGTGAACTGCAGGTTGTGAGGTTTAAATCACCTTGACTTATTGATTTAATAAAATGATTAAAAGGAAGCGAAGATAGATTTATTTTTTTTAGAGCTTTTGAATCATACTTACTTATCAAAGGTAAATAATAAGTTTCAGGATATAGTTTTAATAATGACATTTGATTTATGCTTTCAAAATCAAGCTTTGTCATTGTTGAAGTATCATTATTAATTGAAATATTCAAATGGTAATTTTCATCAGGCAATGATTTTCTAAACAAATATGTGCATGTTCCTTGCAGCACAGAATCAAAAACTTGTGCTTCAGCATTGCTTGAGTTCTTGGGATATTCAATTATATTTTTTATTTGAGATTTTGTAATTAATAATTCTCTTGTAAAAGTGGAAGACAAATCACACAACAAACTACTTTGAACAATCATACAACCTATGGAATCTTGTTTCACCAAATTATATGAAGCTTCTACAAATACTTTGTAAAGATTTTGCTTGCCTTTGTCTTTCCCTTCTGAATAGGGATATTTAGCAGTGCTGTAAATTCCCTTTGCAATTTGCACGTATGGCGGATTTCCAATCACCACATCAAAGCCATCCCTTATGCCAAACATCCATGCCGGTGAAAAGAATGAAGAGGGCTTGCTGTCGTCAAACGGGTTCCAGTCGTCCACTTTATTTAAAAAGTCATCTAAGTTCCAGCTTTTGCGCAGGCTGCTGAACCCGGTTTTAATATAATTTTTTGTTTGTGTAAATTTCTCCTGCAACTGTTCTTTTATTTGCTTGTCGCCTTTGGGGTCAAAATAGTTGTCGCGCAATTGTTCTAATTTTTGTATTTCACCGTCGAGCCGGTAAAGCGTCAAATTAAGGTGTACATGTTTTAGAAATTCGTCATAGCCGCTATCGATCAAACTATTTGCGCAAACAAATTTAAAATCGAGGTTGGGCAAAGCGCTGATGCCAAAATTGTTTTTGCGGTCAGCGGGTTTATAATCGGTTTCCAGCACCAAACTTAACCATGCCCTCAGCCTCGCTATTTCAATAGCCATAGGCATAATGTCAACACCAAAAATATTACGGCTTAATATTTCGTTTTTCAGTTCATAATTATTTTTATATCCGTGCCCTACAATCTGTCGCAATTCCATCAACCGCAACAGAACACCCATCGGGAAAGCTCCCGATCCACAGGCAGGGTCAAGTATTTTAATTTCGCTCAGGGCACTGCGGACTTTCTGCGTTTCTATTTTATCAAAAGGGTTCTCGGTGCAGTCTGGCGCAAAGAGCTTCTCAATTTTTTCTTTCAGCCTTTCGTATTTTTTTTCTCTTTCCGGATTTATTACCTGTAAATCCCTTTGTGTTTGCTCTTGCTCCAGGCCTTCAAACAAAGAACCTTTATAGGCAACCGTGGGCTCCTGAACAGTGTTTTCATCTTTTATTTCCTTTGGCATCAGGCAGGTTTCAAGATGTGCTTTAATGCTTTCGTTCACCATGTAACCCACTATTTCACGTGGCGTATAAAAAGCGCCGAAAGCTTTTCGCTGGTTGGCCAATTTTTCGGTTTCTTTGTTTTGGCTTGCCAGCAGGTTTTCAAAAACACGCCCCAACATTTCGGGGTCAATGGCAATCTGCTGATATTGGCTGCTGCTTTCATCCACCGTAAAATCAAAACGTTCTAAAATTTCCACAAACTTTATAAGCCAGTCGTTCAGGTTTAATTTTTCAAACAAAAAGTCTTCACCATGTTTGTCG
>JABMQA010000684.1 GCA_013203545.1 Bacteroidota bacterium | reverse complement strand
GGCCAAAGTTCACCAAAAGCCCCAACTTGAAATCTATCCTTGTCAGTACACTTTGAGGCCCCGTTGATCGGGGGCTGGGGTCTTGGAAAGACAAGAAAGATTGTGGCAATCAATCGGCATCCCTGACAAGCCTGAATCCAATGTTCGGAGCGCTTTTGTCCGGGTCGAAATAGCTGCGGACGGTCACCCTGCAATCTTTAGGTTCACAATTATAAGCGCCCCCGCGAATTACACGGGTGTTTCCCGTTGAGAGGCCTTTTGGGTTTTTCTGACGGCGATCAGAATAATTTCCATACCGGTCACTGCACCATTCCCACACGTTTCCACTCATATCAAAAACGCCCAATTCATTTTCGTCTTTTTCACCAACAGGTTTTGTTTGTAATTTCGAATTTTTTGAAAACCATGCAACACTTGTTAAATTATCGCTTCCTGCATATTTGTTATATGGGGGTACATGCATCGCGTTTACACCGCCTCGTGCAGCATATTCCCATTCTGCTTCGGTGGGAAGGCGGTATTGAACACCGGTTTTTTCATGAATTGAATCAATAAAATTCTGAATATCATCCCACGACACCGATTCAACCGGACACTCCGGGCAATCTTCAAAATGACCCGGATTGCTTTCCATGATTTCCATCCATTGCTCCTGTGAGATTTCAAATTTTCCAATGTAAAAATCATCTAAAGACACACGGTGTTCAGGTTTTTCATTGGCAAATTTGGAATTATCCCCCATTTTAAAAGAGCCGCCTTTTACGCGAACCATCTCATAGTCGAATGAATATTTATTAACTTCAATAGTTCCAATGGCAGGAATAGAATAATCTGTCTGCCCATCCCCATCCCGGAAGCCCGAATCCGGAGCTGCACCCCGTTTGAAATAAAAATCGCCGACCATGGAGGAAGATTCCCACGGAACCTGCTTCTCGCCAGTTTCGGCCATCACCTTTTCACGAACCTTTTTAAAAACCTCTTCAATTTTTAAGCCCGGAATTTTCATCATTTCAATCAGATACTTTGTGTATGGGCTGTTATGTCCGGTGCCATCCTGAGCAACACTACCTGGAGCCGTGGCGTAAGAAATAAAAGTTCCGGTTGAGGCCGACATGAGCGCAAAACCCTTTGTATTTGATCTATAGCCTCGGAATGGATTATCACGGCAGGCATCGAGAATAAAAATTTTCATGGTGTTTTCGGCTGATTCCATCTTGTCAAGCACCATCCCCGCATTCACGCATTTATATTTCATTTCATCGGCCGAGGCGATATCTTCCCCTACCGGGATCAGGTAATTCTCGCCATCTACCTGTGTGCCGTGACCACTAAAATAAAACAGCGCCACATCATTGTTTTCAATTTGTTCCCCAAAATCACGAATTGCATTTTCCATCTGCTTCCAATTGAGGTTTGTCTCAAGTGCAACTGAAAATCCCAGGTCGCTCAGAGTTGTGGCAATGCCGATGGCATCATTTACAGGATTTTTTAACGGTGAATCTTTATATTCCGCATTGCCTATTACGAGGGCAACACGCTTCTGGGAATATGTATGTATGGTTATTAGTGCAACCAATAGCGTAATAAAACAGTATCTAGTATTCATATGTCAGGGATGCTGATTTTGATGTTCAAAGATATAATTATTTAGGAATTATCCATGAAGGTAGACAGGAAGTAAAAATTTTACTTCGAAAAAAATATTTGACTATCTTTGTCAAAACAATATTTTCAAAATGCGAAATATCGGCGAATTATTACGGACATTAAGGGAAAAGGAAGGATATCCTTTGCGGAAGGTTGCCGCCTACTTGGATATTGACCAGGCCGTATTGAGTAAAATAGAACGAGGTCAGAGAAAGCTCACAAAAGAACATGCTATAAAACTTGCTGGCTTTTATAATTACAACGAAAAAGAAATGCTGATTGCCTTTTTAAGTGACCGGATTATTTATGAAATTGGCAACGAAGAGTATGCAAAAGAGGCATTAAAAGTTGCGGAAATAAAGATTGATTATTTAAAGAAGAATAGTAAATAGTGTTAAGAAAGGTAATTCATATAAAAGGTGTTGGGAAATTTACAGATTATTCTGTAAAATCAACTCCAGAATGGAATGGGGAGTTTAAACCAATAACATTGATATATGGTGAAAATGGAAGTGGGAAAACCACTTTTACTTCAATCCTAAAATCTCTAAAAGAAAATGATGCTTTGCTTTATCAATTAAGAACCTTTGGAACTGAAAGTAGTCCTAAAGTTTCGATAAAATTTGATAGTGAAGAAAAGCCAATACAATATTCAAATGCTGAATGGGATAAAAATTTACCAAACATTGAAATTTCTGATATTCATTTTATAAATGAAAATGTCTATACTGGATTTGAGATACTTCCACAGCATAAAAAAAATCTTTTTGAAATAATTATAGGAGGAGAAGGAATAAGATTAAAAAAAGAAATTTTAGAAATTAAAGTAAACATCAAAGACAAAAACTCCTTACTCAAAGATATTGAAAATAAAATATTGGAGATTGTAAATGGATTTGAAGTTCAAACAATAATACATTTCCAATTTGACAATGAAATTGGCAAAAAAATAAGCGCGAAACAAAAAGAAATTGAGACAGCAAAAGCATCTGAAAAAATTCAACAAACATCGCCATTAAACAGGTTAAATAAAATTGATTACGGTATTCGATTTGAAAAAGTCAATGAATTTTTTCAAACAACCATTGATACTATTAGTGAGGAATACCTTAAAATGGTTGAGGACCATAAAGACTCTTTAACACTAAAAAACAAGTCCGAACAATGGCTTAAAGATGGTTATGAAAATATAGTGAAGAACAGATGTCCATTTTGTTTAAGGGAATTTGATAATACAGTTAAAATAATTAATGCATACAATCAGTATTTTAATGAGCAATATATTTCTTTACAGGAAAAAACAAAGCTACTGAAAAACAAAGTAGATACATTAAATCCTGAACTTGTTATTTCTGAAATTGAAAAACAGTTGAATTACAATGGTGGGTTTATTGAATTTTGGAAAAACTACATTGTTCAGGAAATTGCTCCAATTGATATAGAAGAACACAAAACAATAATTATTGAACAGACGAAAAAACTTATTGAAATAGTTGACGAAAAAGCAAGTAATCCTATTCAGGTTACTGAAATAGATGCAGTTAACGCACTAAAAGTTAGCCTGACAATCTTTAATAGCACTATTGAAGATTATAATATACAAATTGATGCATTTAACACTCGAATTAATGACCTAAAAAAACAAGACGCTAAAGATGTTAAAATACTTGAAAATGAACTATCAAGACTGCAAGCAATTCAAACAAGGCATACAAATGAAAATGTAATTAAACTTTGCAAGAACTATTCGGAGGAAATTGTATTATTAGAAAAATTGAAAGATAAAAATACCTCATTTCAGGTTGATTTAAAAAAATATTCAAGACAGACATTTGACAGGTATAAAAATACTATTAATAGCTATCTGCAAAAGTTTGCTTCATATTTGGAAATCCGTGAAATGAAAAGCACTTATAAAGGAGGGGGCAGCGAACCATTTGCAGAATATGGATTATTTGTTTCAGGTAATAAGATTAGATTCAAAGATGACTCTATCAACCCTTCTGTGAAATATTGCTTGAGTGAAGGAGATAAAAGTGCATTAGCATTATCTTTCTTTCTTGCGAAACTAAATACAGATGAAAATATAGAAAACAGTATCATCGTTTTTGATGACCCCATTTCAAGTTTTGACATTCATAGAAAGGGAGCAACTATTGTACAGCTATTAAATTTTGGACAAAAAGCAAATCAACTAATTATATTAACACATAATCTATTGTTTGCAAAAGACTTTTGGGAAAAAGTCAAAAATCATTGTCAAACTTTACAATTTGTCGAACTACGAAAATCAGTACGGTTAATTCAGTATGACTTGGAACAGGAAACCCTAAATGGATTATTTAAGGACTATTCAGTTTTAGATAATTATCTAACTAACGGGGTAGCAACTGACATGGAAAAAAGAAATGTCGCCCGTTGTATAAGACCTATTTTGGAAGGATACTTACGAATAAAATTTTATGGTGAATTTTCAACAAATGAATGGCTTGGTGAATTTATTGAAAAAATAGAGCAAGCTAACCATGAACAAAAACTATTTCGATTAAAAGACTATTGTTATGAATTAATAGAAATCAAAGATTTTGGCAAGAAGTTTCATCATACAAATCCTAATTCTGATAGCGAACCAGTGTATGACGGTGAACTTAAAAATTACGTAGAACGAACATTTGACTTAATTAGTAAAATATAAACCATGCCAACCCTAAATTTCAAAGGAAAAACATTTGTGCATAACCACCATTTGGCAGTGAAATACCATCAATTTGTGCCAAGAAAAGATTTAAGCCTGACCGATAAAGTTTCGTTACACGACAACCTGATCATACAAGGCGACAACCTGAAAGCACTTAAAACTCTTTTACCTACCTATGTCGGAAAAATAAAGGTAGTTAGTATTAATAAAGGAAAACAATGCTGCTAACCATCTCATTTCATTTTGATTTTTATCCGCTTCTGGTGGTAGCAGGTATTGCATGGCTATCACCCATTCTGCTGTCGCTCTTAAAGCTAAAAAAAATCCCGATCGTTATTTTCGAGATTATGTTAGGTTTTCTGGCCGGGAAGTATCTTTTCGGGAATCTCAGTGAAGAGAGTTTTCTTATACTCGACTTTTTTGCACTTTCCGGTTTTATTTTCCTCATGTTTCTGGGTGGTCTCGAAATAGATGTGGACCAGATTATTGCCTCATTGCCCCGCAGAAGGTTGACCTGGGCACGTTTCCTGAAAAATCCTTTATTGGTCGGGCTTACACAATTTGTATTCGCTATTTTGCTTTCATGCCTTGCCGCTTTTTCACTCTCACAAATCGTTGATATACCAAACATCTGGTATTTCTCCCTCATCATGGTCACCACCTCGGTTGCAGTAGTTTTGCCTGTCCTGAAGGGCCGCGGTGAGACAGGTAGCCGGTTTGGCCAGATGATCATTATAACAGCAGCGGTTGCCGATATCCTGAGTATCATAATGTTCACCTTTACAGCTTTTATAATTAAAAACGGTTTTCATATTAAACTACTTTATATCCTTGCACTTTTTGTGCTTTTCTTCATCTTCTACAAACTTATCAACAGGCTGAAGGATATCCCTTTGTTAAAAAAAATGGGCCATCAGTTATCACAGGCTGCATCTCAGATCCATATCAGGGGATCCATATTGATCATCATGATTTTTGTAGTTATCTCCCAATATATTGGGGAAGAAGTTGTTTTGTTGGGTGCTTTTTTTAGCGGATTGGCGCTCTCTTCAATGTTGCACCGCGAACGATCGCTCATGCTGGTTAAATTGGATGGGATGGGGTTTGGTTTTTTTATCCCTTTCTTTTTTATTATGGTAGGTGCGGGGTTCGATATGCGTGCGCTCACCGAATTTGATACATCCCTTATTGGGTTCCTGTTATTGCTGCTCGTATCACTTTTTGCAATAAAGGTTATTCCCTCGTTGTTATGGCGCCGTTTGTTTGGCACCAAAAGGGCTCTTTCCGGCGGGTTTCTAATTTCGTCGAGGTTGAGCCTGATCATTGCTGCCTCTGCAATAGGGCTTGAACTGGGTGTAATCTCCTCGGGGATAAATGCGAGTATCATAATCATGGCTGTGATTACCTGTTTTGTTTCCCCTGTTATTTACAACTGGATATCGCCCGGCATCATGACCGAAGGTAATAAAACCATAATTATCGGTGGCAGCAGCACGGCTGTGTTATTAGCCCGTCGATTGCATGTGCATGGTAAAAAAGTAATTATCATTGAAAAAGATAAAATTCGCTTTCGGGAAATCAGGGACAAGGGGATTAATGTGATTCAAAGTAACGGACTTTTTACAAAGACTTATCAGCAATTAAAACTCACCCCTGACAACTACATTGTAATTGAAACCGGGGATGATGAAACCAATCTGAAAATCAGCCAAATGCTCAGAAAGGAATACCAGCATGAAAAGATAATATCCAGAATTACCCGGTTTTCACTAAATCAAAAATATAAACAGCTGGGCATAGAAATGATTGATGTCAGGCAGATACTGGCCACCGCCATCGAAAACCTCATTATCCGCCCTACTACATATCATGCACTTGTGGAGTCGTTTGAGAATTTTAGTGTCGAAGAAATTTTGATTACGAACAGACATGTTGACGGATTACAGGTACACGAAATTTCTTTCCATGAAGATGCCATACTGATGATGGTGAGGCGTGAGAATAGTTTCTTTATCCCTCATGGCGAAACTTATTTCAGGGCAGGGGATATCCTCATGGTATTTGGTACCCAGACTGCTTTTGAGGATACCAGGCATAAAGTGGGATGAGACTATAAGTCCATCATATTTCAAGGGTATAATTTTTAATTAGAAACTGTATTTTAGTTTTGTATAAATCATCGAATTTTCCTTGTATTGCCCAAATCGCCCTTTTTCGTCTCCTACAAAAATATTAGAACCCAGGAGGATTGAAAAACTATCATCAAAATCATAAGTTACTTTTGGCCGGATAAGTGCATCTTCATTTGTTAAGCCGATGTATGAAAATAATTCGAGGTGCATAGTTTCGCGCAGCATATCATAACAAGCCAAAAATGTCATTGTGTTTTCTGTTTTTTCATTCAGGATATCGTTTTCATAATCCAGGATTGTTTGTTGAATAAATTGCGAACTAAACATAACTGAACCAATATTGAAATCCAATCCAACCAGGTAATGCAAATAATCTTTCTGAATATTACCATCGGGTTGCAAAGGGTCTTCGGTAAGGAAATATTTACCATTATAATAAGCAGCCTCTCCACGCAAGATCACGCCCTTGATCTCTGAACTGAATGAACCGCCTCCAATTGTCAAACGGTGATGTTCAGGAGTGATATTTAAGCCCAAAAGGCTTGGTTGCATAGTGGCCGAATCTATCCCAAATTGTTTTTCAACATGTAAAGTCGGATTATCATCCCAGGTGTAAGCTCCCATAAGCTCAAAGTCGATTGCAGAAGTAAGTGCAGTATACTTTAGAAATACTTCACTATTTTCAAGACTTGGTGTTATTGTTTCTTTGGAAAGGTCCCAGGTAGGAGGAACGGGGAAATCGGGCTGAACATACCATATCGAACCGGGCTGGGGCCTTTCTGTTGGGGTGAATGCCGGGATCCAGATGGCTTCAAAAGTGCTGTTGCCAAGGTAGTAGTTTATTTTAGTAGCTATCACACCTTTTCTTATTTCATCAAAATCGGGTAACAGGAATTCTGTCAGATTCAATGGCGAAACAATATCGGTAATAAATACACCATCTGCTTTTCCCCATACAACTTGTTGGTTTCCGATACGGATATCAAAATTTTTAAAATATAAATCTAAGTAAAGTTCCCTCATCCTGAAATCAAGGCTGTCAGCATTATACAAATAAGCCATGGGATTTACTTTGAAAGCAACTTTATCGCCCAATTGTTCAAAGGTCAGATTAAGCGTTTGCTGAATAATTCCAAAATTGCCGTTATTGTATAAGGCACCTTCATAAGTTCGGGCAAAGCCGTTTATGTCAACATTTTGAGCTATTAAAACCTGACTTGCCGTTAACAGTAGTATAAACATTAATCCTTTAGTTTTCATATCATTTCCATATTAAATTACACACCAATCCTCATTCGTAAATCGTATATCATAAATCATCACATCCCTCTCATCATCATCCGTTCGGTAAATTTAGAATCGGATATTCCTGTGTTAATTTGGACGTCGCTTAAAACCATTGTTGTTTTATGATCTTTCTGAACATTGTGCATTTCAGAATTTGTTATGATCAAAAAACCAGAAAATTCTTCGAATTTTTTTATGTGTAGAATTTTAAGCAATTCTTCGTCTTCGTCATAAAATTCTTTTTTCAGTCCAATGAAGGTATCTTTACGAATCCATGTTTTTGTTTTCGAATACATATATTCTTCATCTTTTGGCGTGCTTTCAACAAGATAGTAATCAACACCATCAATTGTTTTCTCACCAATAAGCTTGTGGGTGTCGTCATCTAATTTACGGTCGCCCAGGTCGTCATAAGTAAAGTCGGATCCCATGAAATAATCGCTTTTGCTGTCGCTTGATATACGTTTGGTCTTTTTTAATGCCGGTAAATAAATCCATTGGTCATCGCTCTGGTTTTCATCATCATAGGTCCAGTTCATGAACGAAGTGTTTTTTACATCTGCCGGCGATTGGAAAAACATGATACTTTTTTCCATTTCACCTGTATCTTTTGTGAATTGTTTGATCTTCCTGATTCTTTCAGCCCCGCTTTTGTTAATTAATGTCATTGTTAAGAAAGAAGTCTGGTCATCACCTTCAGCACGATTGTAGACTTTTTGGATGATTTCCCTTGCTGTAAAATCCTGTGTAACTGCCTTATAACTCATTGAAATAGTCATTGAAATAACAGCGACTAAAATTTTTAAATTTTTCATTTTTATAGATTTTATGTTAATACTTTATTTTTTTATTTTCTTAAAATAGATATCCGAAACATTTAATAGAATAAGCATGATGGTAAGCGTTCCTAAAAGGCTGGTAAACATATTCAAAGAAACCAGGGCGCCAAGTTCGCGGTTAGGTGGAAATACAGAAAACAGTAATACCAAAAACCCGACAATAACCACAATCGCATTAAAGCTGATTGCCCGGCCTGAATGAGCCATGGTTTTTTGGGCAGTAAGTTTTTTGTCGCCTGTTTTTAGAGCGTTTACACGATATTGCTCGATAAAGTGAACCGCATAATCAATTCCGATACCTATGGCAATACTCGAAAGC
>JABMQA010000683.1 GCA_013203545.1 Bacteroidota bacterium | reverse complement strand
TGGAGCAATGAGAGGACACGGAACACCACATCCACGTTTTGCATTTGAATCTCTTTTGTCAATGTTAGCCGATGATATTGGTATGGACCATATCGCAATAAGAAAGAAAAATGCAATGACTCCTGAATACAGAACATGTAATGATTTGGATATTCATTCGTGTGAACTAAAGGCATGTCTCGATTTAGTTAAAAAGAAATCCGGTTGGGAAGATAAAAAAGGAAAATTACCATTTGGAAAAGGTGTTGGTATAGGTTGTGGTGGATTTGTTTCGGGTGCAGGTTATCCAATTTACAGATCTAAATTTCCACATTCAAATGCAACAATAAAAGTGCAGGAAGATGGTTCAAAAGCGATGCTTTTTGTTGGAGATGCAGATATCGGACAAGGTAGCGACACTGTTCTATCACAAGCTGCAGCTGAAGCTATGGGAATTACAATGGAGTATATGGGCGTACTTTCTGCAGATAGTGAACTTACTCCAATTGGATTTGGAGCCTACTCAAGCAGGGTGACTTTAATGGGAGGAAATGCCTCGAAGATGGCAGGCGAAGAAATTAAAAAACAAGTGCTAGTTGCTGCTTCAGAAATATTAAATATTGCTGCTGAAAAACTTGATGCAAAAAACAATAGAGTTTTTGAAATCAGCAATCCCGACAATTATATAGATTGGTCGAAAGCTGCTGCTGCACATTTTTCCGTGAAAGGACCATTACTTGGTAAAGGACATTATTCTCCACCTGAAGGTCTTGGAGGGACATATAAAGGAGCTGCCGTGGGTACTTCCCCTGCATTTTCTTTTGCAGCATCCATATGTGAAGTAGATGTGGATGTTGAAACAGGAAAAGTAAAAGTTGTTAACTTCTGGGATGCACACGATTGTGGAACTGCAATAAACCCAATGGCGGTAGAAGGGCAGGTAGAAGGAGCTATAGTAATGGGCATGAGTGAAGTATTATTGGAAGACCAGGTTTTTAACGACAAAGGTGTAATGCTGAACCCCGATTTACACAATTACTTAATTGCGACTTCTGCCGATATCCCGGAAATTAATTCATCTTTGGTTGACAGTTATGAACCCAATGGTCCTTATGGTGCTAAAGAAGTTGGTGAAGGAGCCACTTTACCTATACTTGGAGCAATAGCAAATGCAATTCAAGATGCGATAGGAGTCAGGATTAAGGAGTTACCTATTACTCCTGAAAAAATATTAAATGCATTAAAAGAACAAAAAGTAGAACGATAAATATTTGATAATAACAAAATTTAGTTTGATAATATTATTATTTTTGTAAATCAAGAACTTGATATACATCCAACAATAAAAAAGTAGAAATATGGGAAATGAAAATACATTTGGAACAGGGATGGATTTATCTAACAAATCTGCAATAGTAACAGGAGGTAGCCTGGGTATAGGAACTGCCATTGCCCTAAAATTGGCACAATGCGGAGCAAATGTTGCAATAAATTATCGTAAGCACAGAGAAGAAGCAGATGAAATAGTTGAGCAGATTAAAGCAATGGGAAGAAAAGGACTTGCTGTTCAGGCAGATGTTTCTAATTTTAACGATGCCCGAAAAATGGTTGGCACAGTTATTAATGAATTTGGTGGCATTGATATTTTAGTTAATAATGCCGGTGTAAACTGGGATGGGGTAATTTGGAAAATGGGGGAAGAACAATGGGATACGGTTATTAATATTAATCTTAAAGGTTATTTCAATTATATCAATGCTGTTGCAGGAATATTCAGGGACCAGAAATCCGGCAGAATCATAAATGTTACTTCAATTAACGGAATGAGAGGGAAGTTTGGACAATCAAATTACGCTGCCTCAAAAGCGGGAATAATCGGACTAACAAAGACAATAGCAAAGGAATTGGGAAAATATGGTATTACATCCAATGCCGTTGCACCCGGACTGATTGAAACAGATATGATGCGCAATGCTGATGAAGTGGTTAGAGAAAAAGCAATGGCAGAAATAGTGTTAGGCAGGATGGGGCAACCTGAAGATGTTGCAAATATTGTTGCATTTCTAAGTTCAAACTTAGCCCAACATATTACCGGTGAGGTGATCAAAGTTGATGGAGGTCAGTATATTTAGAATATTAATTATAATGAAGATTATGAAGATAAACGATATAGTAGCAATTTCAGCATGCAGAACAGCTATGGGGCGATTTGGAGGCACATTAAAATATATTGCTTCCTATGATTTAGGCGCCGTTGTGGTTAAGGAGGCATTAAAAAGAGCTTCAATTACAGGCGATCAAATAGATGATGTTATTCTGGGAAGTTGCAGACAGGCAGGCAACGGACCAAATCCGGCCAGAACAGCTTCAGTTAGGGGAGGTGTTGTAACATCCACTCCGGTCATAACTTTGAATATGGCGTGCCCTTCAGGAATGAGGTCGGTTGCAATGGCATCACATTCAATTATGCTTGGAGAAGCAGAGGTAGTTTTAGCCGGAGGATTCGACAGCATGAGTTCTATCCCTTATCTGTTTAAAGGAGCCAGATGGGATGGATTTAAAATGGGAAATAAGGTTCTTGAAGATGGCTGGAGTGATAGTATTGATCCCTTAATTGGTATGGGAATGGGTGATACAGCCGAAAATCTCTATGACAAATACAAAATATCAAGAGAGGAACAAGACGAATATGCAATAAGCAGCCACATAAAAGCATATCAGGCACAGAAAAATGGTTGGTTTGATGAAGAAATTGTAAAAATTGAAATCCCTGAAACAAGAAAAAGTCCGGCAATTATTTTTGACAAAGATGAAACCATCAGACATGAAATTAACCAGGAAAAAATGGCAAAGATTAAGCCTGCTTTCCGAAAAGATGGTACAGTTACAGCTGCAAATGCTTGTGGGCTAAGCGACGGAGCTACAGCAATAATTTTAACCACCAGACAAAAAGCTGCAGAAATTGGGGCAACTCCGTTGTTTTCTATTGTTTCTTACGCCCAAACTGCTGTCAGTCCGGATATTATGGGAGAAGGTCCTGCATATTCAATACCTCTTGCGCTTGAAAAAGCAGGTATGAAATTATCTGATATGGATATCATTGAAGTTAATGAAGCTTTTGCAGTTCAGGTTCTTGCAAATCAAAGAATATTGAATTGGGATAAAGAAAAACTAAATGTGCATGGTGGAGCTATTGCATTAGGCCACCCTACTGGAATTAGTGGAGCCAGAATTTTGGTTACAGGTTATTATGCATTAAAACAAAAGCAAAAAACATATTGTGTAGCTGCAATTTGCGGTGGAGGAGGAGTTACTTCAGCAATGGTGATAAAAAGAGAATCGTAGAGTAGGCAGTACTATTAAACTTTATGATGAATAGTCCTGATAAATTCAACTAAACCCAGTTAGTTATAAACTGCTGACTGAGAACTGAGAACTGTTGACTGAGAACTGAGAACTATATATAAACCATAAAAAATAGAAATATGAGCAATAAAATGTATTCATGGCAAATGACGGAATTAAAGTCACCGTTCAGCCTGCAAGAAAGTTCCTTTCCTGAATTACAAAATGATGAAGTACTTGTAAAAATTGCCGGTTGTGGTGTTTGTCATACCGATTTGAGTTTCTGGCATTTTGGAGTAAAAACAAAAAAAGAACTTCCGCTTACATTAGGACATGAAATCAGCGGTAAAGTAGTTGAAGGGAGTCAGGATTGGCTTGGAAAAAAAGTAATTATTCCAGCCGTTTTACCTTGTGGTGAATGCGAACTATGTAAAAAAGGAAGAAGTAATATGTGCCAGAACCAACTAATGCCTGGAAATGATTTTCATGGGGGATTTGCTTCACACATAAAAGTTCCTTCAAAATTTTTGTGTTCTGTACCAGAAAGTGTTCTGGATAAGTATCCTTTAAAAAAACTTTCGGTAGTTGCTGATGCTATTTCTACTCCATATCAGGTATTGAAAAAATCGGAACTTGAAAACGGCGATTTTGCTATTGTTATTGGAGTTGGTGGAATTGGAATTTATGCTGCACTTATTGCTAAAATTATGGGTGCAAAGGTACTCGCAATTGACATTGACGATGAAAAACTTGAAATGGCAAAAAGTAGTGGTGTCGATGCTGTTTTAAATGTTAAAGATACCGATATTAGAACTACCAAAGGAAATGTAAGGGAAATTGCAAAAGGACTTGGCGTGTCTCGTTACGGATGGAAAATTTTTGAAATATCAGGAACAAAAGCCGGTCAGGAATTGGCTTTTAATCTCCTTACCTTTACTTCTACTCTATCTATTGTAGGATTCACCATGGATAAACCCGATGTTAGATTGAGTAATTTAATGGCATTTGATGCAAAACTTATTGGAACGTGGGGCTGCAAACCAGAATTATATCCTGAAGTTGTTAACCTGATTGCAACAGAGAAACTGAAAATTGAACCTTTTATTGAACTATTTCCATTGTCGCAGATCAATGAAGTATTCAAAAATACACTGGAACATAAATATAAAAAACGTTCAATTTTAGTACCTGACTTTGATTAATAATTAACCCAAAAATTTATAACTATGTTAATAAGCCATAACCTTGTAAGCACAAATTATCAAGAGATAATTTTTGAAAGGCGACCTTGTCTGGATTTTAATGGAAACCCTGTTGAAGGACTGTTTAATGCCTGGATTATTTTGAATAATCCCAATCAATTCAATTCGTACACAACCGGTGCGGTTAAAGAAGTTATTCTGGCCATGCGGGAAGCTTCAAATGACAGAAGCGTTGTTGCAATAGTTTTTACTGCTGTTGGTAATAAAGCCTTTTGTACCGGAGGTAATACAAAAGAATATGCTGAATATTACGCAGGGAATCCTCAGGAATATAAACAGTATATGAGACTTTTCAATGATATGGTGTCTTCAATTCTAATGAATGACAAACCTGTAATAAACAGAGTTAACGGAATGAGAATAGGTGGAGGACAGGAAATCGGTATGGCATGTGATTTTTCCGTAGCTCAAGACCTTGCCCGTTTTGGCCAGGCAGGTCCAAAACATGGCAGCGCTCCGGATGGAGGTTCAACTGATTTTCTTCCTTTATTTGTCGGTATTGAAAATGCAATGTTTTCATGTACAGTATGCGATCCATGGTCAGCACATGAAGCATTCCGTTATGGCTTGCTTACCGAGATCGTTCCCGCCCTGAAAGTAAACGGAGAATTTATTCCTAATCCTTTAGTTCACATCGACAAATGGGTTAATGATAAAGGGAATATCGTTTATGGAAAAATGAAATCGGGGGAGGATCTTATAAATGCCAAAGGATTACTGAAGCAAGGGGAAGTAGACCTTTCGTTATTAGATAAAACCGTTGAAAACCTATGTACAAAGCTTATGATGTTAATGCCAAATTGTTTAAGTAAAACCCTTAACTCTTTGAGAAAACACAAACTTGAACATTGGGATAAAAATAAGGAAAGTAACCGCGATTGGTTAGCATTGAATATGATGACTGAAGCAAAAGCAGGTTTCAGGGCATTTAACGATGGACCAAAAGGAAATCGTGAAGCTGACTTTATAAAACTAAGACAGCTACTGGCAGAAGGGCATGAATGGAATGACGAATTAATCAAAGTCATTTCGCCTCAGTCTCAATAATTTATTAGGAATCCGATTTAAAAGATTAAATTTAATAATATGCAAAAGATAAAAGTAGAATATAAATATGATAATAGTGTGGCCCGGATCATTCTTGATGATGGGAAAGCCAATATTCTCGATAGCATAATGATGTCGGAGCTTATTGAACTGTTGGCTTCATTTAAAAACAATAACAACCTTAAACTGATAACATTTGAAGGTGCCGGTAATAATTTTTCTTATGGTGCAAGTGTAGAAGAACACAAGAAAGAATTAGCGGCAGAAATGCTTAACAGTTTTCACAAGATGTTCTATACAATTATTGATTTGCATATACCGACAATGGCAATAATTTCCGGACAATGTCTCGGTGGTGGTTTCGAACTATCTTTGGTATGCAATTTCATTTTTGCCGACAAAACCGCAAAAGTGGGTCAACCTGAAATTCTATTGGGTGTTTTTGCCCCTCCGGCTTCAATTATATTACCGCTGAAAATTGGAAACGCAAAATCAGATGAACTTCTAATCACAGGAAAGATAATATCTGCGGAGGATGCCAAAGCAATTGGCCTTATAAATGAAGTATTTGAAGACAAAGCAACAATGCATTCAGCCATTGAAGAGTGGATAAAAAAGAATATTCTCGGTAAAAGCGCTTCATCACTAAAATATGCTACCAAAGCAGCAAGAGCTTCCTTTAATTTCTTTATGCAGAAAAACCTTCCATACTTCACTGATTTGTTTATTAATGAATTAATGGAGACTGAAGATGCAAATGAAGGCATTAACTCATTTATGGAAAAAAGGAAACCCGTTTGGAAAAATCGTTAATGGACCATCAAAATAAACTGGTATTTTGAAAATGGAAAAAGGAAGGGCACAGGTTCTAAAAGATATTTATAAAACTATTGGCCCGGGGATTTTATACGCCGGAGCAGCAGTTGGTGCCTCTCATCTTGTCCTTTCCACAAAGGCCGGGGCTATGTATAGCTTCAAACTAATCTGGGTGATACTCCTAATACATCTTTTCAAATATCCTTTTTTTGAGTTTAGTTACAGATACACAGCTGCAACTGGTAAAAGTATGTTAGATGGCTACAGGAAGCTAGGCAAATGGGCAATAGTTACTTTTTTAATCCTATCCTTCTGCACTGCAATAGTAAATTTTGCTGCAGTAATTAAAATCACTTCCGATCTTGCTTCTTATC
>JABMQA010000682.1 GCA_013203545.1 Bacteroidota bacterium | reverse complement strand
TAATGAAGCTAGTTTCAGAGTAAAAACTTGACTTCAGGATGTAAAATGATAAAAAATAGAGACAAATAACCCTATAATTTAAAAGAAAAAATAGGATCTATTACGTATATAGACTGTAAGTCTTCGGGTATGATATCACTTTAATACGGTGAACTTTCCATTGTTAGCTCCGCTCTTTCCAGTCCATTTATGAATTTAACCCACTCCAGCGGGGGAGAGATGATCTGGAATCCTATTTCTTTGTATGGTGGATCAATCTTTGACCATCTAGGTTTCAGGTGAAATTTGAAGTTCTTCCCTTTTTCAGCTATTACAGCCGTATATTTCTTAGAGTAGAAATCAAACTTCTGCGGTATCTCCATAACCTTCAGCCCTTTTCTGGAGACATCTACCACAACCCCTTTAAATGTATGCTTACCGTCTGAGATATCGGCAGTCATTGTGGTTTCAGTCCGAAGTTCTCGTGATTCGTATATAGTCATAATTCCTCTATATCTGGTTTAAGGCCTTTTTCCAATAGTATGCGAATTGCTTCAGATCTGTTTTTTACTCCTAAAGAAGAATTAAATACTTCAATTTTTTCTAATAACTCTTCTGATATCTTAAAAGTGATGCCGTGAGTGGATTTTGACCTTATATGATGACTTGAGATGTTTTTGTTGTTGGATTGCTTTGTTTGTCCTAATCTTTTAGCCTCTTTTTCTTCCCTGATATTGCAGGCCCTGACAAAAGCATCTACTTTGCCATATTTATTAATTGAAACAGTGGTCTTCCCTTGTTTACCATCAGGTTCAATCCAACTGACTCCATAGCGATTAAGAGCCTCATTGAGCGTTACACCAACAACTCCGGTTTTCGTGTTACTAACAGAAACAATAGTTCTATCTGTTCTTGGTTTGCCAATATGTGATTCCACTTCATCTCACCAAGCGATAGCAGCTTCAAGGCTAAAATCTTTCCCACCACATTTTTTATCAGAGAAAAATTTCGAATGTTTTTTCTCTAAATAATAGACTCGAACATACCAACCGTGGGTGTTATTGTATTCTTTGTCATGCCGAGATATGCTTTTAAAATTATTCAATTTGTTTGATTTAGGAGTTTTCACATCAAAATGCTATAAGAATCGTGACCGAAAACGTGTCGGTTTTGGATTACAATTTCAAGTAAATGGTTTGTCAGAGTTTTATTCTATATTATAATTTTTGGGTGAAAGACTAATCACAAACGTGATCACCGGTGTCTGTAAATTCCTGGTCCATGTATGGCATTTGCGGTATCATGCCTTTCATAAGTTTTCCGCAATCTCTCATTTTGTGTAATGTAGAATCCTTTGCTATATCTTTTCCAAATGAAATAGCCTGTTCTTGTGCCTTGTCACGTTTGCCTTCTGAACATAAAGATTTTATCTCGGCTTCAAATTGACTTGAACGTTGCTCGAGCGCCTTTATTTTTTCCTGATCGACATTTTCCATACATTTTTGCATTTTCTGCATCTGTTGCATCATGTTTTCCATATTCGCACCTCCCATGCCTTGATAATTCTGGGCAAAGGTTACCGTCGGCAGTGACAGAAAAAGAAAAAGAGCGAATATTTTCATATCTTATCCTCCTTGTTAATTTATGTGGTTAGTAGATATGGACCTATTTATATAATCCGAAGATATATTTTATCTAATTTAAAGAGGAGTAGAAGAACCATTTCCAGGGTTAAGTTGCATTAGATTGTATTTGCTAAGTGTCACCACTTCATCATGGATAAAGGCTTTAACGGATTCCTGAAAAGCTCCCGTGTTGCGAGTTGGAGCATTCTCTTGTGAAAACCAGAATTGGGAAACTTGATTTTGACGTTTGTTATATAGTCTGGAGATAAATTAAATTTTATCACCTCAACGAGACATCAATCAAATCAGCCATGCGGAACATTTCCACTAGAGGATATGTTGTATCTGCATACTTTTTGATTTTATGATTGTTTATGTCATAAGGAATTATTAAGCCTGTTCTTAATAATTCAAAAAGATATGATTCACTGTATTTTTCTTCTAACTCTTTCCAGTATATCCAGTCAGACATTATACTTCTTGTAACGTTTCCGATTAAAAGATTCAAGGAAGGCCAATCGGGAAACTGGGTTTTCGGGAGCGACCCTATCCTTGGATGCATTATATAATGCTATCCTGTTATTCCTTAGTTACAATAAAAAAGGCCGGAGGTTATTCTCCAGCCTGTATCAAAAGTTAAGATTTATAGAAGATATATAAACTTTGCCTATCCACACATCAATTGAAGATATTCAAGAAGTATACGTAACAAAACAAAAAAGGATTTTATGATATAATTCGGTATCAAGTCCC
>JABMQA010000681.1 GCA_013203545.1 Bacteroidota bacterium | reverse complement strand
TATCATGAGTGATGACCACGCCTACCAGGCAATAAGTGCTTATAATGACGGACTGATTAGTACCCCGAACCTTGATAAATTGGCCAATGAGGGCATGCGATTCGACAGGGCATTTGTAACCAATTCCATATGCTCCCCGAGCAGGGCCGTTATTCTAACAGGGAAGCACAGTCATCTAAACGGGGTGAGGGATAACATCAACGTGTTTGATAATACCCAGCAAACTTTCCCAAAATTACTGCAACAGGCCGGCTACGAAACAGCAATTGTGGGCAAGTGGCATCTGAAATCGCTACCCACAGGGTTTGACTACTGGCGTGTCCTTCCCGATCAGGGAAACTATTACCACCCTGAATTTAAGGCTCCGGGTGGTATCGTTAAGGAGCAGGGTTATGCAACAGATGTGATTACCGATCTGGCGATTAATTGGCTGGATTTGCGATGGGACAGGGAAAAACCTTTCATGCTGATGTGCCAGCACAAAGCGCCACATCGTGAATGGATGCCGCCGATTAAATATCTGGATGAATTTATGAAAAAACCCATTCCTGTCCCGGAGTCACTTTTTGATGATTATGAGAATCGCGGAACTGCTGCGAAGGAGGCTGAGATGCTGATAAGGGTTCATATGGGTTTAAGTAATGACAACAAGATTAAACCTGAGATTTTGGAAAAAATGGGTATAGAAGAGTTTTCCAGCTGGTATGCCTGGGCCTATAAAAAAAATTACGATCGACTCACAGCACAGGAAAAACAAAAGTGGGATGCAGTATACGGCCCGATCAATGAGGGTTTTTACATGAACCAACCTGAGGGAGACTCCCTGACTTTATGGAAATACAACAGGTATATGGAGGATTACCTGGCCTGTATCAAATCCGTTGATGACAATGTGGGCCGGCTTTTGAAATACCTCGATGAATCAGGGCTTACAGATAATACGATGGTTGTCTATACTTCCGATCAGGGTTTTTACCTGGGAGAACATGGCTGGTTCGACAAGCGGTTTATGTATGAAGAGTCATTCAGAACCCCCCTGATCGTCAGATGGCCGGGAAAAATTAAACCAGGGAGTACCAACAAAAATCTCGTTCAAAACCTTGATTTTGCCGAAACATTCCTGGATGCCGCCGGTGTGGAAATTCCAGGTGATATGCAGGGAGAAAGCCTGCTACCATTGTTTAAAGGACATGACCATGGCTGGAGGGATGCCATCTATTACCATTATTACGAATACCCCGGTGTTCATGCAGTGAAGCGGCATTACGGAATCCGCACCGATCAATATAAGCTTATCCATTTTTACCATGATGTGGACGAATGGGAGCTGTATGACCTGGAAAAAGATCCACATGAAATGAAAAATGTTTACGATGATACGGAATACGAATCCATCCGGGATAATCTGATGACCCGGCTTGAGGAAATAAGGGATCAATATGGTGATTCGGAAACATTAACGAGGAAGATTCTGGAAATGGACCTGGGACAGAAAAAGTGATTTTTGGAGTAATTGTATTTAACCGGTACAAAAACCTGTCATTTCTCAAAAACTTAAAAGGATTACTTTTACAGCCTCAGAAAATGATTGATCATGAATAAAAGAAAAATAATCCTTCCCGGCCTGATTATGATTTTGATGTTGTTTTTATGGATCTAT
Source organism: Bacteroidota bacterium (assembly GCA_013203545.1). GTDB lineage: Bacteria > Bacteroidota > Bacteroidia > Bacteroidales > 4484-276 > JABMQA01. The sequence continues at coordinate 5,917 of JABMQA010000681.1, read as the reverse complement.
ACCAGAAGCAATGCTCCCTATGCGTTATCCCCTGAAGAGCCTGCAAGCCTTCAACATGATATTCCAAAATCCTACTCCAACCTCGATATGGATGCAAACGGGCAGCTCAAACTTATCATCCCTGAGACTGGAAATGAATATCCGGCATTGGATGTGCCGGAGTTTCGCTACAGCGAATTTCAGATTGAACCCACAGGCTACGACCAGGGCATAAAGTTCGACTTTCGCGCCCCTGGGTTCAATGGGATCATTTATTATGGCCTGATTGATGAGGGGCATGTAAATTATCCCCAACCTGTGTATTTCAAAAGACCGGCATTGATCAAAGATGGCATTTCAATAATTCCTGTAAAGGAACTGGAAGGGAAATATGATATCACCGGATGGGGACAGTCCGGGTATGCCTTGCTTGGTTACAGAATTGTGGATTACGATGGAGGTATTATTTACGATAGCCGGATCAGAATTAAAGGTACCGGGCCTTTTGAACCCGATATGACCATCATTGACGGTCCTTATTTAAACATGCTCACATCCGGATCTGCTGTAGTCTCATTCACAACCAATTCCAGGACCAGGGCTTCTATCGAAATAAACGGGCAGATTTTCAGCAATAAAAGAAAAATATCAGATCATGAAATCCTGGTAACAGGTTTATCCCCCGGCACTAAGTATGACTATAAGGTACAGGCTGGAGACTATACCCGTTCGTCCTGGTTTAAGACGGCTCCTAAACCCGGCTCCCGCAACCCTTTCACATTTGCCTTTACCAGCGACAGCAGGGCAGGAAAGGGTGGTGGTGAAAGAAATGTGTATGGTACCAATGCCTATATCATGAAAAAAATGGCAGCACTGGCGCTCTTTAAGGAAGCAAGTTTCGTGCAGTTTACCGGGGATCTGATCAATGGATATACAACCGATAAGGAATACAATCTGCTCCAGTATCAAAACTTCAAGCGTGCCATTGAGCCTTTTGCCCATCGTATTCCATTTTATCTGGGAATGGGTAACCACGAAGCGTTAAACTATATCTTCTACAACGGCGATAACTATACAGCTGCCATCGATAAGTTTCCGTTTGATACGGAATCTACTGAGGCTGTATTCGCCAAAATTGTAACAAATCCGGTCAGTACCTTAAAAAGTGAGGATGGTTCAAAATATGATCCGGACAAATCTTCCATAGATTTTCCATCCTACAGTGAATCGGTATTTTACTATGTGTACGGCAATGTAGCTATGGTGGTGTTAAATTCAGATTACTGGTATGCACCCACGCCGCATATGGTAAAACATACTTCAGGGAATGTACACGGTTATGTTATGGATAACCAGTTGGAGTGGATGAAACAAACCATTGGCGATTTGGAAGCAGATGACCGTATTGACCATATCCTGGTTACCATTCATACACCTGCCTTTCCCAATGGTGGCCATGCAAAGGATGATATGTGGTACAATGGCAACAATAAAAGCAGGCCCTATGTGGCAGGTAAACCGGTTGAAAAGGGAATCATCGAAAGAAGGGACGAAATGCTTGACATCCTCATTAATCAGAGTAAAAAAACCATTGCATTGCTATGTGGTGATGAGCACAATTATAACCGACTGAAAATTACAGGTGATATGCCCATGTATCCTCCTGATTATCCCAATCCGAAATTGGAGGTGTCCAGGCCTTTTTGGCAAATCACCAATGGTGCAGCAGGTGCTCCTTATTATGCCCAGGAAAAATTACCCTGGAGCAATAATGTGGAGATTTTTTCTACACAGTATGCTTTGGTATTGTTCCATGTGGATGGAATGAAAATAAAGATTGAGGTGATCAACCCGGATACGCTGGAACTTATTGAAGAGGTTAGCCTTGTGGAGGAGTAGGGAAGTGCCTAAAGTGGGGAGTGAGCTAAAGTGCCTAAAGTGGGGAGTGAGCTAAAATTTTTGTATCAATAGATTATAGAGATTGAAAATTCATTAATTATCAGATAGTTCCCATGACTAAAATATTTTTATATAGTATAGTTAACCCTGACAGATTACGCATTCTGGAAATTTTTATTTCTGTCACTCCAGGCACTCCAAGTACTTTAGGCACTCCAAGTACTTTTGGCACTCTAAACTTTTAACCCATGAGAATAGACATACTGACCATATTTCCCGAAATGTTCGACGGTCCATTCAACCACTCCATAATAAAAAGAGCGCGTGAGAAGGGCCTGGCAGAAATTCATCTTCACGACATCCGCAGATATGCAAACAACAAACACAAACGAGTGGATGATTATGCCTATGGCCATGGTGCCGGCATGGTAATGATGGTTCAGCCCATCGCTGATGTAATCGAAAAGCTGCAATCGGAAAGGGACTATGATGAAGTAATTTTCCTTACCCCGGATGGATCACTTTTTAACCAGTCCGGAGCAAACCAACTTTCAACCCTCAGCAATATCATCCTGCTGTGCGGCCATTATAAAGGTATTGATGAACGGATTCGTGAGCATTACATTACCATGGAAATTTCCATCGGCGATTATGTGCTATCCGGCGGCGAACTTGCAGCGGCAATCCTAACCGATAGTATCGTCAGGCTGATCCCCGGAGTCCTCGGCGATGAAACATCCGCACTTTCCGATTCTTTTCAGGACGGGATCTTAAGCCCTCCGGTTTATACCCGGCCTGCTGATTATAAAGGGTGGAAGGTGCCGGATATCCTGCTTTCGGGAGACGAAAAGAAGATCAACAACTGGCTGCTGGAAAAGGCACTGGAAAAAACAAGGGAGCGAAGGCCGGATATGTTGGGGGAGTAATACATGCTTTTTTTTCGCAGTAGGCTGGAGACTTGAGAGGGATGCCATCCCTGGAAGCTTTGAAATCAGGCGGTTCTTCATTTTCGAAAATTTCTTTCAGAATGGATAATGAAATCATTTTGAGGGATGGCATCCCTGCCGTTGTTTTAGAGGGTTTTTTGACTCTGACTGTCGACTCTGTCAGAGTCAAATAAAAATGGATTTAAAAAAATATTCAGTGATCAATCCTGGAAAACATCCCTGTGCTGCACATAGTGCCTCCACTTTTCAATCAGCTCGCTAAAGTCATCAGGTAAGGGGGAGAAAAATGAAACCGGTTTTCCTGAGCCTGGATGCACAAATTCAAGTGTTTGCGCATGTAAAGCCTGCCGGGGAAGGATTTTGAAACAATTTTGGATGAACTGCCTGTATTTGGTAAAAGTCGTCCCTTTCAAAATTTGATCACCACCATACCTTGCATCGTTAAACAGCGCATGCCCAATAAATCTGAAATGTGCCCTGATCTGGTGCGTCCTGCCCGTCTCTAAGCGGCATTCAACCAGTGTAACATAACCAAACCGTTCCAGGACTTTGTAATGTGTTATGGCATGCCGGCCCTGGTCGCCATCCGGAAATACAAACATTTCAAGCCGGTTTTTAGGATTGCGGCCGATATGGCCCACTATGGTACCTTCATCCGCTTCCACATCACCCCAGACAAGTGCAACATATTTACGATCGATGGTATGATCAAAAAACTGCTTGCCCAGTTTGGTTTGGGCGAGTTCATTTTTTGCAACCAACAATGCGCCGGAAGTATCTTTATCGATCCTGTGCACCAGAGAAGTGAAAACATCTTCCTGTTTTCCTTTGTCCTGAAAATACCAGGCAAGTGCATTCAGTAATGTTCCGGTGTAATTTCCGTGACCGGGGTGGACTACGATTCCTGCATCTTTATTCACAATAAGTATATCGTTATCCTCGAAAAGGATATTAAATGGGATTTGCTCCGGGATTACCTCAAATTCCCTGACGGGACTTGGCAGTACAATGGAAATTACATCACCCGGCCTTATTTTGTAGTTGGGTTTTACCGGTGATTCGTTAACCAGTATATTGCCCGCCCTGGCTGCACTCTGGATTTTGTTCCTTGATACATTCTCAATCCGGTTAAACAGGAACTTGTCAATCCTGATCGGGCTTTGTTTTGGATCGGCAACAATCCGGTGGTGTTCAAATAATTCTTCTGACTCTTCAGTATTGTCCAATTTGGGTTCTTCCATAATATTATGCTTCGTCTATTTAGCCATAACCATTTTTTCAACCAATGTTTTCTGATTGAAATTATCAATAAGGCGAACCACATATACACCCCTGTTCAGGAATGAGAGGTTGATTATTTGCTGATAGGATGAATAATAAAGCCGCTGTCCCAACAAATTAAATACTTCAATCTCCATTTGATCCGTGAGTTGTTCATCCGGAATAACGAAGGAAGGTGTGCTGGTGATATTGTTCCGGTCTAAAAATTTAAATTCAATCAGTCCGGTTTGGGTTGGATTTGGTGCGATTATAAATGCGTCAACCAGGGTACTTTTTATTACATTATTTTCAGTCAGCTTTTTTCCAATAACCGGGCGAATCATTAGGGAACCCTGGTAGCTGGTTTTGATCCACTCGCCTGCAACGTTGTAAAAAATATGTGAACCCGCATTGTTATAGGTGTCAAAACCAACATTCAGGTTGTGGTTGGTTGATTGTATCCAGCCAACATAAAAAGGACTGCTTCCTGACAGTGGGACTGCCGAATCGAGTTCGTAAGTATGAAACTGGTAAAGGTTATCGCTAAACACGGGTTTTACCCTTTCCTGGAGGTAGATTATATCTCCGGGTGCACCATTCAGGTCGCTCCACACAGCAATGTCGAAAAACTGCTGGTTGGCACCTGTAAGCGTTTTGTTGAAATACATATTCAGGGCTCTAAGGGTATCCCTGGTATTAAGTGAGAACTGGTAAGCCAGCATAGATCCCGCAGGCGTGAGGCCATATCCGAATTCGGGTGACCCGTCATCGTAGGCGTAGTAATTACTAAATTCCTGCCTGAAGGCAACCGTATCCGTAAAGCCCTGTTCAACCTGGCCAATCAAATAATGGGTGATATCGAAATACGCCGTATCGCGGTCACCATAAGGTGGAAAAAATTCATCTACCGCTGGATATGCCCAGGGGCTGTGTGTGATAAATCCAAAATTGTTAAAAACCTCCATCGTCCAGTCCCCGCCATTGTACTCATATATAAATCCACCAGCATCGTTGGTAACTTCATAGGTATATGTTGCCAGTTGGGTCACGTTATCCAGGTTACTCATATACATTTCGAAGCCGGATTTGATCGAACTGGTAGGGTCGTCCCTGTATTGCGGAAAAGGCATTCGCTCAAACTCCTTTATAAACGATGGTGGCCGTTCAACAAAAGTAATGGCCTTATGGGTGGTATCCAGCCTGCTTCTACCGGCATCCAGCAAAATATAATCCACATTCCAGTAATCGCAATTGCTCTGCCAGCTCTGGAGGTTATCGCTGGCAATGCTGGCATAATTAAAGAACCGGAACTGGAAATCATCCCTGAAGAAATTTGTATCGGTAATGGGTATCATCACCTGCCTGAAATAGGCAGTATCGTTAAACATTCTGAAGGTATCAAGGGTAAATCCTTCTGAACTCCAAATGTGGCTCCAGTTGGTCTCCGGAATAAACACCGAGTCGCATGGAAGTGTTACATAATCCAGGGGATACAACGTATCTGTTATAACTGTTCCCCAGGCAGTATCGCAGGGCGAAAACAAAATGTCGCCCGGGAATACCGTATCAACGGGATAGATACCCACCAGCACCTGGATGGAATCGATGTAGGAAAAAACGGAGTCAATGGTAAACCAACCGAATTCCAAAACCAGCGAATCCTGCTTTTGCGGATCGTTCCCACCGCCGGTGCCCCTGCCTTGCGGCTGATAATAAAAGCTAAAGTACACCGAATCGGCAGGCGATAATTTACGCGCTACGGGCTCAAAGATCGAATCCAATCGGATGGGCCTGGAAGTAAGTTTATCAGCAGGAAACTGAAGGGGGTTTGC
>JABMQA010000680.1 GCA_013203545.1 Bacteroidota bacterium | reverse complement strand
GGTCAGACTGCCGCGCGACGAATCGGGCACCATCAGTTTTTCAAGTTTAATGCCCTGCCACCTGTCCCGCATCGCCTGTTTCCAGGATGCATATGTTCCGGCAAGTTTGAAATTTTCAGCATTCATCAGGTGTGACCTCGCAATCAATTTACGATAGAATTTAGACTGGTAATCTTCCAGCATCCGTTTCATTGTAAAATGCGGTGCAATATCCGAAATGGTGTTTTTGATATACTTAATCCATTTCTCAGGAACACCCGAATCGTTACGGTCATAAAACAAGGGCAACATTTCATCCTCGAAGACACTGTATAGAATCTCAGCATCCAATTCATCCTGAATTTGTTGGTTTGCATATGTACGGGCTTCCTGGATTGCAAACCCTGCATTGCTCCTGTAGCCCTCAGCCCACCATCCATCAAGTACCGAGAAATTAATCACACCATTCATCACAGCTTTTTCACCGCTCGTACCAGAAGCTTCCAAAGGACGGGTTGGTGTGTTTAACCATACATCCACCCCGGGAATCAGTTTATGTGCCAGCTCCATGTCGTAGTTTTCAACAAATATGATCTTTCCAATAAATTCGTTGGTTTTGGAAATTTCAATAATTCGCTTAATAAGATCCTGACCCTCTTTATCTTGAGGATGGGCTTTCCCGGCATATATAAACTGGATTGGCTTGCCCCGGGTATTTAAAAGTTTTGACAAGTTTTCCAGATTTGAAAACAAAAGTTTTGCCCTTTTATAGGTAGCGAACCTTCTTGCAAATCCAATAGTAAAGGCATCTTCTCGAATTGATTCAACCGTCTTTAATATCAGTTTCGGATTTTCCTGACGAGAGGTCATCTCCTTTAACAACCTATCGCGTAGATAATCAATTAGTTCTTTACGTAGCGTTGTTCGTGTTTCCCATATCACTTCATCAGGAACCTGCTGTATCTTTTTCCACATGTCAAAATCCAACTGGGAGGTCTTATAATCCGCTGACAAATTGTTCTTATAGAGATTCTTCCATGGCTTTGCTGCCCAGGTTGGTAAATGAACACCATTGGTAACATACCCAATGTGGTTTTCCTGGGGATAATATCCTTCGTAAAGCTTTGCAAACATCTCCTGAGAAACCCTGCCATGAATCCGGCTAACGCCATTAATCTCCTGTGAAAGGTGAGCTGCAAGCACACTCATCGAAAATTTCTCATTGTGATCGTTGGCAACAAACTTCCCAAGGTTCATTAACTCGTTCCAGCTAATATTCAACCTTTCGGGGTAATGAGGGAAATAGGTACGCAAAAGATCCTCATGAAAAACATCATGGCCGGCCGGAACAGGTGTATGGGTGGTAAAAAGTGTTGATGATCTCACAACTTCCATAGCATTTGGAAAGGTCAGCTTTTTATCCTGAATAAAACCCCTCAATCGCTCAAGGCCAATAAAGGCAGAATGCCCTTCATTGCTATGGAAAATGTTTGGTTTTAATCCCAGAGCTTCAATCATCCTGATGCCACCAATACCCAGAAGAATTTCCTGTTTGAGCCTGTTTTCAGAATCGCCGCCATACAACTGATGGGTTATTGTTCGATCGGCTTCCGAGTTTTTGTCGAAATCCGTATCAAGCAAATACAAGGGTACCCGTCCAACATCCACTCTCCAGAGCCTTGCATACAAAGTTCTGCCGGGCAAACCGATTTTAATAATTAACTGTTCATCGTTACCATTTTTTACAGCATGAATAGGTAATGTTGAAAATACCTGGGATTGGTACTCGGCTACCTGGTCACCAAAAATAGAAATGCTTTGCTGAAAATAACCAACCCGGTACATCAATCCAAATGCGATGATATTTTCGTTTGAATCGCTGCACTCTTTCAGATAATCACCGGCAAGTATTCCCAACCCTCCTGAATATATTTTCAATGACTGATGCAAGCCATATTCCATACTGAAATATGCGATCTGATCGGATGGCTTATTATTGGCCTCAGCCAGATATGCGCTAAACTTTTTATATACCTCATGGTATCTGGTAAGAAATTCCTCATTCTTTTCAAGGGTTCTCCACTGACGGATATTTAAGGAATCAAGCAGCGCTATCGGATTTTGATGCAATTTTTCCCAGGCATCTTTATCAATCATTTCAAAGAGTTCAGTTGCCTTGTAGTTCCACGACCACCATAGGTTTCTTGCTATATCTGATAGCCCCTGAAGGCTCTTGGGGATACTCGGATCGATAACAATACGCTTCCAAACCTGCAAATCCTGTTTGGGAGCTTCGGTAAGTTCTACTTTTCTCCTTTGAAATTTAGATGGAAATAATTCTCCTCTACCTGAAACCTTATTCAACGCAAGATTGTATGCAAGCCAATAATGAGTAATGAATTTTCCCCAGGTTGCATGACCGGCAATTTCAAGTGCCTCTTTCCTGATTTTAGCCATCTCCTTATCATCCATCGCCTGGAATTTCATGATGGATTCGGCAATTTCCACCACAACCTGCTTATCATTATCATCTAACCTGTTGGCAACAACAATACTGTTATGCTTTTTGGGAAATTTTTCTGTAACCCATTGCCCGAATCCCGCCTGGCAGGTTGTTAATGTAGGAATACCAAAGGCAATACTTTCGAGTGGAGTGTACCCCCATGGTTCATAATATGATGGGAAAACGGTGAAATCAAAACCAATGAGCAGATCATAATATGGCAAATCAAATATCCCATCCTGACCATTCAGGTAAGCCGGAACAAATATGATTTTAACATTATCTGCAGCTAGATTGGCCAGGCCTTTTTCGTGTATCTCTTTCAAAATAGCATCTTCACCTTCATTATATAATCCATGTGTCAGGTATTGATTGTTCAAAGGATCATTAAAATCAGGGCTCTCAATTCGATGGATCAAATCTGGTCGTGGCCCGGTATGATTTGCCGGGATTTTTACAAATGCTATGATCTCCCTGCCAGGATTTTGCTTACTCACCTCACCAATAGCACCGATAAAAAGATTGATCCCTTTATTTCTGAATTCATATCTTCCACTGGTAATCACCAGGAAGGCATCTTTCGATAGCTTTTGGTTAAATAGCGCTTCGACAACAGTATAAATTCGCTTCCGTGCAATGGATCTTTTATCTGTGAGGATTTTCTGGTCCCAAATCAATGAGGCTGCAAAACCATTTGGAGTTACTTCATCCACAGCTTTACCAAGAAGCTTATCTGTTTCATTTGCAGTGGTCTTGCTTACAGCTGTAAAAGCATCGGCATTTTCAGCAGCGATCTTTTCGAGCGAATACCTTGAAAGCATTCCAAACCGCCTGGCCATTGTTTCTCCATTGTATTCGCTGATCCTGCTATAGAGCGGCAGTCCATTGCCCGCTATCGCCCTTCCAATGGTGGTGGCATGCGTGGTAAATACTGTTGCTACCTGCGGTAAATGTTCTTTAATATACAACACACCGGTGCCGGTCATCCATTCATGAAAATGTGCAACTACCCTGTCAGAAAATGACAAATTAAATTTGTAAAAGCTTTCGATGACTTTACCTACGGCATAACCAAACATGGCCGGTTCGATATAACCCCATTGTCCGCTGATGGAATCAACCTTGAATTTCTCCCACAGGTGTGAAAATATACTGTCCTTCTCTGAAAATAGTGGTGTGAAATCTACCAGAATTGTTACTGGTTTTGATTCGATATTCCAGCGCCCAATCCGAATATGCAATCCATCCAACTCTGCTTTATCCTTCCAGGCAGCAAACAGATTGGGGTCTTCAATAAAATCAGGATTACTTCGGGTTTCTTTCCATACGTCAGGCCCGATGGTTATGTAATTATCTCCATACTCCTTTTGGATTACCGGAGCTTTTGTTGAGATCACGGTGTAAATTCCGCCGATCATATTGCAGATTTCCCAACTGGTTTCGAAAATATAATTAGGCTTTTCTATTTTATTCTTTGACATATTATAATATTTTATTTTTGATCTGCTTTCCGCTTTTCATCCAATTTCTTTAAAATCCCCTCCTGGAGAGATTTGGTAACCGGAAGGTACTGGAAAAACTCCATGGAATAGTTTGCGCGACCACTGGAAATATTTCTCAGCGTGGTAGCGTATCCAAACATCTCTGCCAGTGGGACAAAACCAAGGAGTTTTTGAGATCCCTTGCGGTGTCGCCGCATGGATTCAATTTTTCCACGCCTTTTGTTAAGGTCACCCACTACATTACCAATATAATCATCGGGTGTATTTACCTCAACTTTCATAACCGGTTCGAGCAGCACAGGTTCCGACTTCATAAAACCATTTTTGAAGCAAATTGATGCACATGTCTGAAACGCCATATCTGACGAATCAACCGCATGGTGACTCCCATCCAAAAGCACCACCTTAACATCAACAATCGGAAAACCGGCCAGCACGCCTGTATTTAGTGTCTTAACCACACCCTTGTTAACTGAAGAAATGAATTCGTTCGGGATAACCCCACCCTTGATATTATTAACAAATTCGTAGCCGTTGCCCTGGTTAGGTTCGATACGCATTACGGTATGTGCATATTGTCCCTTACCACCTGTTTGTTTACTATGCTTGTAATTACTTACTGTTTCTGCATGAATGGTTTCCCTGTAAGCAACTGCTGGTTCGCCAACTTCAACATCAACCCCAAACTCATGTTTCAGCCTGTCCATGATAATCTCAAGGTGAAGTTCACCCATCCCTGAAACAATGGTTTCTTCGGTTTCATCATCGTATCTGATGTTGAATGATGGATCTTCATTGGCCAGTTTACCAAGGGCCTCTCCCATTTTGGTTTGTTCCTTACGTTTGGCAGGAACAACTTTCAGCTCGATCACGGTTGGAGGTATGTGGATGTTTTCCAACAAAAGCCTCTGGTCATAATCACATAACGTGTCACCTGTTTTTGTCAATTTCATCCCAACCAGCGCAACAATATCGCCGGGACCTGCTTCATGTACCTCTTCACGGTCTTTGGCACGAATACGCAATATCCTTCCAATGCGTTCACTCTTTTCCTTGGTTGCATTCCAAACCTGCATCCCACTCTTTAATGTTCCTGAGAAAACGCGGATAAAGGTCTGCTGGCCTACATATGGATCATGGATAAGTTTAAATGCCAATGCAGAAAATGGATCCTTTGGCGAGGGACTCCGGGTATGTGATTTTTCATGATCATCCACATCCAACCCTACAACAGCTCCAACATCAATGGGCGATGGCAGATAATCGACCACAGCATCCAATAACAACTGGACGCCTTTATTTTTATAGGCAGCCCCACAAAGCACAGGTGTGATCATCAGCTTTAACGTTGCCATACGTGTAACACGCTTAAGTGTTTCTGCAGGGATTTCCCGATCCTCTAAAAACGCATCCAGGATTTCCACATCATAATCAGCGATTTTTTCAATAAGAAAATTTCTGGCATCCGCGGCTATCTTAACATACTCTTCAGGGATATCGGCTTCGATCCGTTCAAAATCCTGGAAGATATACGCCTTTCCTTCAATAACATCGATCAAGCCTTTGAAATCATCTTCTGCGCCAATGGGAATATGCAGGGGTACAGCATTGGCATCAAGGTATTTGTTCAATTGATCAACTACGTCATTAAAATCCGCGCCTGTCCTGTCCATCTTATTGATAAATGCAATGCGGGGCACATGGTACCTGTCGGCCTGGTTCCATACTGTTTCACTTTGTGGTTCAACACCCCCGACAGCACAAAATACAGCAACCATACCGTCGATTACCCGGAGTGATCTTTCTACCTCTACCGTAAAATCGACGTGACCAGGGGTGTCGATAATATTAATTTGTGATCCGTTCCAACTACACGAAATAGCAGCCGATGCAATGGTGATTCCCCGTTCCTGTTCCTGTTTCATGAAATCCATGGTAGCCTGTCCGTCATGAACCTCTCCCATCTTTCGGGTTGCCCCGGTATAAAATAAAATCCGTTCGGTAACGGTAGTTTTACCAGCATCAATATGAGCGGCAATTCCTATATTTCTAAGCTTTGTTAATGGCATTATCAAATTGTTTAAATAAATATTCCTGTATTATAAATAATTGAAACTTCTGTAACAGTTGAATGATTGAAATGTTTCATTCATTCCATCGAAAAAATGGCGGCAAAAGTATACTTTATCATGATAGGTCATGTTAAGTTTTAATTAAGAATCGTTAATCCTGCATAAAAATGAACCGGTCATCACCGGCAGGTGCAAAATTATTGTATTCCAGATTGTAATGAAGATAACTCCGGGGCCGGGTGTTTTCAGGGAAATTGGAAAATATATAGGCATTCAACAGATAGTCGAAAATATAGTCGGCATACTTTTCTCCCATTATTGCCGCAAGCGTATAGATATCCTCTACCTCCATCGGAAATAAATTGTATTTAAACTTCACATCATTGGTAAAGAGGTTATTCACAAACCGCCCTTCCAGTTCATCCATCACATAGTGACTGGCATACAAAAGGTTATTCACAGCTTGTGGATCATTTAACTTACTTATTTCAAACCAACTGTTCATATTTACGGTATTCAATACAAAGTCTTCATAAAATACAACCGTATCAAAAAATACCTCCTCCGCCCGGTATGGATAAACGTCTTCCTCCAATTCAATCTGTGTTAACGAAACCTGGAAAGCCGGTGTGTTTAAACCAAGAAATTCCGGTAGCTGATCATCTGAAAATGTCGAAATCCCAAACCGGCGAAGCCTTGCATTTAGTGCACTGAAATACCGCCCAATCAATAAGGTATCGTCCACTTCCTGCAAGAAGAGGCTACTTTCAAACAATGCGGAATCCTGCTCAAAAATTGACAGGGTTTTAAAACCCTCAATTTCATATGCCTTAAGATTTGATTTGAAAACAAAATCAGGTTGGATTAACATTACTGAGATACTGTCTTTTTTTTGTAGAAAATCCCTTGCGAGGTCACGTTCGACATTACATGCGGAAATCACTACCGAAATAATAATTGCAAGGAATAAATATTTATGGTTCAATCTGTTCAACCCGGTATTTTAATCGTTTTGTCTATGAAGCTGTCTTAAAGAACAGTGGCTAAGCCGAAAGGTTTTAAACTTGTGCGACTTAGCCACCCTAAACATATGAAAACAAAATATTACCCTGAGAAATAACGGTACTCATTTTCATTTATTGTGTAATAGTAATTCAATACCGAATGCCTTCCCAAATTCCCTTGCTTGCCTGCTGTCCGCTTCATTTGGGGTAAATTTCACGAACATACCATCGTCAAAAACATTAAGTTTCAGGTTTTCAAGGTTTGATTTGATCATTTTCCTGGCTTCACCGCTCCAGCCAAACGACCCAAAGGCTGCTGCAAGTTTGCCTTTATCACGAATCGGGTTTATCAACGCGAAACATTTGTAAACAGGCAGTAAAATATTCTGGTTTATGGTGGGGGATCCGATAATGTAAGCAGAAGCGTGGCTGATCTTCTCCTCAAGTTCACCCATAGGCGACATTTCGATATCGCAAACATCAACAAGAATATCACCGGCTTCACGTATTCCTTCTGCAATCAATTCAGCTAACTGACCGGTTTTATGGTAAGCACTCACATAGGGAATAAAAACTTTAGGTTTTTCGGGCAGTTTCATACCCTCCTCAGCATATTCGCGCGATAATTCAACGTATTTTTTCCAGTTGCTGCGGAGGATGGGGCCATGCCCGGGGCAAATAGTGCCGATGTTGAGTTGATCAATTTTTTGGATGGCCTGCAACATGAACTTGCTGTATGGTTTCAGGATGACGTCAAAATAATATTTGAAGGACTCGTGGTAATCATCCATATTTTCGATCAGGTCGTCAAACAAATTTTCTTCACAGTAATGAGACCCGAATGAATCGCATGTAAACAATATTTGATCTTCCATCAGGTAGCTGTACATAGTATCGGGCCAATGCAGGTTAGGTGCACTGATGAATTGCATGGTTTTATTTCCCAGGTTCAGGGTGTGCCCGTCTTTAACTACCAGGTGGCGAAATTCAATTCCCATTAGATCTTTCAGATACCTGATGGCATTTCCGGTTCCCACAACTGTGGCATTGGGAGCAATACGAAGCAGGTTTTTCAGATTTCCGGAATGGTCGGGTTCGGTATGATTTACGATTATGTATTCGATATCTGAGGGATTACACACCTCGTCTATTTTCAGCAGATAATCCTCCCAGTATTTCTCCTTTGTAGTTTCAACAATGGTCTTTTTATCGGCATTGATAAAATAGGAATTGTAGGTGGTTCCGTATTTGGTTTCCATCACCACATCAAAGGTTACCAGATCCGGATCAAGAACACCGATCCACTTTACATCAGGTGTTATGTCCAAAATTTTATTGTTCATCATTTTTGATATGTTTTGAGGCTGCGAAATTTAAGGAATTTGAAAAATACTAAAACAATTTCATCTGTTTAGAATCATCCTCCGTTGAATGTTTGGGTTTTTTAATGGCTGTTTTTGGATCAGTTGGCGCTATTGATTCAGGGGGTTCAGTTTCCGGCAACACCGACTCCGCTGGTTCCTCCTGATTTTTTTTTGAATCATGCAAGGTAATGGGTTCAACTGGGACTATTACTTCGGCTTCTGTAACTTCAATTTCGGCAACTACACTATTTTCCAGTTCATCTTCAGGCTCAATATCCGGTTCATCTTCAGGCTCAAATGGTAATGGATCCAACCAGATGATTTTTTTAATGGCAAATTTCGAGATCCTTTTCCCTTTGGCTTTGTAGCTTTTTACTGAAATAAAATCATCAGCCTCAAGGTTTTCATTCTCCAACTCTTTCTCATTTTTTTTATCATCGAAAATAACTTCGAGCACCGGCCTGTAATCCATTGAAAAGACAATTAATTTTGAATCGGGATGACCATTAACGAACTGCATTTTTTTATCAGATTCTTCAATCTTAAAACGCTTAAGGTAAACAAACCCCTGGCTGCCATCATAATAAACTGCGGTAACCACCTTACGTGGGTCATATTTTTCGATGTGAATCAGGTCTTCATCAAAATGGGTACTCAGGTCGAACCCCGTTAAGCGGTAATCGCCTGATTGCATTATAGTTAATATTTTATCATCACCCTTAAATGCGCCAATATAGGTACCACGTTCTTCCGTATTGAGCCTTTTCACACTTTCGTCAAACCAGATATCCATGGCCCCGAGTGTGGATAAACCCTCCTCCTTCTTTACGATTTTCCTCACCATGTATTTTGACAGGGTATTTCCCTGGGAGTTTCTTCCTTTAATGGCAAGCTGGCTGAAATCGAAATCAAAATTTGTCTTTTTTAATCTTGGTTTAGGTTTTAGCGAAACCTTTATGATTTCAGCTTCACCATTGGGATTCGCTGTAAAATAAAGCACCTTACTATCCGGCTTTCCTTTGGTAAGGCTGTATTCCTTATCACGGGTAATGCCT
>JABMQA010000679.1 GCA_013203545.1 Bacteroidota bacterium | reverse complement strand
TTCCGAGATCGTAGGAAAACCTTTGAGTATGCTGCTACTCAAGGAGCTTGTTACTACTACCGTTTGTCATATCGCTACCGGTGAACGAGGCCTTCTCCCCGAACACGTAAAGCGGGCCGAGATACTCGTAGTTGCCGTAGGCAAAGCAGGCCTTATCAAAGGCGACTGGGTAAAAGAGGGCGCCATAGTAATAGATGTAGGCATTAACCGCATAGAAGGCAAGCTCGTGGGTGATGTCGAATTTGAAAAGGCAAAAGAAAAAGCTGCATTTATTACACCGGTTCCGGGAGGGGTGGGGCCAATGACCCGGGTAGCCCTTTTGCAAAACACGCTCAGGGCCTTTAAATTTATCAATGGTATCTGATTCGAAAATCCCTGGAAATCATTCGATGAAAAGTATTCATACACTTGTTTTATTGGTGCTGCTGGCCTTAATACCGATTGGGTTTGTATCAGCTTCCGGATTTATTGCTGATACCCTGATTAACGATACCCTCTTTCCCGAAAGGATATCTTTTGACCCCGGGATTTTCCTGTCCCCTTTATCTAAAGAAGTGGGCGAAACGTCAGGCCTCATGTTTCATGATAATGAATTGTGGACACATAACGATAGTGGGGGTGAGCCGGAATTGTACAAAATTAACCTTACTTCCGGCAATATTGATCATACCTGTAGAATTGGTCGTATCTCAAACGTGGATTGGGAGGATATCACTGATGATGAAAATTTTATTTACATAGGTGATTTTGGAAACAATGCAGGCGTGAGGAAGAATTTAAAGATCTATAAAATTCCGCAGGGTATGATTCAAGATCGGAGTCGAATTAATCCGGAGGATGTGGAAATTATCAACTTTTCATACGCCGATCAGGTTGGTTTTGAAAGGAAAACGAATCGCCATAATTTCGATTGTGAGGCATTTTTATCCAGGGGCGACAGCTTGTACCTGTTTACTAAAAACTGGCAGGATGAGAAAACCAGGCTTTATTTGTTGCCAAAGAATGCAGGTGATTATTCGGTTTCACCCAGGGATGAATTTGATGCTGATGGTTTAATTACCGGAGCATGTATTAACCCTGACGGAACAGAGGTGGCTTTGATCGGATACAAGGATTATGAGTCTTTTTTATGGCTTTTCTGGGATTATGAAAAAAATGATTTTTTTGATGGAAGAAAAATGCGTGTTGATTTTCCTGACCTGGTTTTTGTTCAAACAGAAGGGATAACCTATATTTCAAATAATGATGTCCTGATTTCCTGTGAGGAATCTGCAGAACCGCCAACGCTTTTCAAAGTCAACACCGATGAACTTAAGGGGATATCGTTGAGTAGGCTCACTGATTATTTTCCATCAGATATTCGAATTGCCGGAATGCCCGATACTTTCACAAAAAAAATCAAGTTCGATATTCTTGAATTGCCAGATCCAAAATTTACTGTAGAACTTAGAAACAGCAAATGGGTGAAGTTGTTTGAAGAGCATCATACCAAAGATGACAAAAGGAAAAAAGTTCCGGTTTCAATAGCTGTACGGGATGTGAAGTCCGGTGTATATTTCATCAGGATATTATCAGGGGGGTGTATCTTAGTAAAAAAAATTGTGATAAAACATTGATAAGGCCAAAAACAAATAGTAAAAAGCAGGACCTGCTTCTGGGCGAAGGAAAGTTGTTGCCGGTGATGGAACAGTTTTATACAATCCAGGGGGAAGGTTTTCATACAGGTAAAGCCGCATATTTTATCCGGGTTGGGGGTTGCGATGTGGGATGCAGGTGGTGCGATATCAAGGAATCCTGGAACCCTGACCTTCATCCATTAACAGAAACAAGCACTGTGGTAGAAAATGCCACGGGATACCCATCAAAGGCAGTGGTTGTTACAGGTGGCGAACCATTACTTTATAATATGGATTTCCTCTGTAACCAACTGAAGATAAAAAATATTGAAACTTACCTTGAAACATCGGGAGCCTACCCCTTGTCAGGGAATTGGGACTGGATATGCCTTTCTCCCAAAAAAAACAGCTCTCCGGTTGGTGATATTACCAGGGTGGCAAATGAGTTGAAGGTGATAATATTTAATGACAGCGATTTGGCCTGGGCCGAAAAATATGCTGCAATGGTGGGTGAAAACTGTATCCTTTACCTTCAGTCGGAATGGAGCAGGGCCAAATTTATGATGCCGGTAATAGTGGAGTATGTGAAAGCCAATCCCAGATGGAAAATCTCATTGCAATCCCACAAATACATGAAAATTCCGTAAACAGGCAATACAGTTGAAATGTGATTTCTCGTAAATCTATTCCTGACCTTCAATGTTTATTTTTACAATTTATTGGGGAGTAATGAGTTATTTTTCAAAGTAACCTAAAACTGATGTTGAAAGGATTTAAAATACACATTTGGGGCATTGTTTATTTCTGCATCCTATCCCTGCTACCTCCATCATTATTTTCACAGGAATTGTCCACCCATTCAAAACGGGCCGAAAAATATTACAATTCGGGTCGCGCTGCCTTTAATCAGCTAAATTATACTGGTGCCGAAAAAGATTTGCTCAAGTCCATTTCGATTGATACTGAATTTTTAGAAGCCTATATGTTGTTGGGTGATGTTTACCGGGAGCAGGGAAAATCTGAACAAGCATTAAGTACCTACAGCCGGGTAATTGAAATTGATGCTGATAAATATCCTGAAGCCGGTTATTTTTCAGGATTGGTGTATTGGGATATCGCCAATTATCCGATGAGTATGGATCTTTTCAGGAAGTTCATCCAATGTAAGGGAATTAGTAAAAAGCGTAAGCAAATTGCAGACTATTATATAAGGTGTAGTGAATTTGC
>JABMQA010000678.1 GCA_013203545.1 Bacteroidota bacterium | reverse complement strand
GTTATAAGCTCCAGAGACAAATTTTGTACAATCGACTTCATTTGTCTCTCCTGTTTCAGTGTCTTTCTCAATAATGACTAAACTACCTGCAACTGCACCGCCGTCTTCTTCAGGGATGAATCCACCCGGAACAAATTTTGAGATAATAATAATAGCTCCCGACAGGATTAAAATAAAGATCAGGCTTCTTGTAGTTTTTCGTGCAACGATTTTCGAGAATTTCATGTAGGAATCAGTAGAACGATCAAAAACTTTATTAAATCCTTTGAAAAATTTTCCCGGTATGCCTTTATAAGGTTTTGGTTTTCTCAATAATATTGAGCATAATGCAGGGCTAAGTGTTAGGGCATTTACTGAAGAGAATACCACGGACACAGCAATAGTGATTGCAAATTGCTGATAAAGCCTTCCGGTAATTCCACCCATAGCTGCAACAGGGATAAATACTCCTATTAAAACGAGCGTAGTGGCTATAACAGGAGCGGTAACCAATTTCATTGCCTCAATAGTTGCTTTTTTAGAATTCATTCCCTTGGCAATATTTACCTGGACAGCCTCGACTACCACTATGGCATCGTCAACTACGATACCAATGGCAAGTACCAGTCCGAGAAGAGATAACACGTTTATGGTAAAGCCAAGTATCGGAAAAACAATGAATGCACCAATTAATGATACGGGAATGGCAGCTGTTGGGATAAGCGTTGCTCTCCAATCCTGGATAAAAATAAAAACAACGAAAAGAACAAGGGCAAGGGCGATTAATAGAGTAATAATTATTTCACGAATTCCTGCTGATATAGCGAGGGTTGTATCAAGAGATATATCATAATTGATTCCTGGAGGGAATTTTTTAGAAAGGCTCTCCATAATTGATTTGATTTGATCACCGGTTTCTATGGCATTCGAACCGGGCATTTGGTATAAAGCAATAAGAGCACAACTATTTTTATTCAGCCTGGTAAAAGCATTATATGATTCCACACCAAGTTCAACTCTTGCAATATCACTGACTTTTACTTGTGAACCATCAGGATTTGTCCTTACTATGATATTTCCAAATTCTTCTTCTGTCTGCAGTCTGTCCGGAAGCCGTACAGTATATGTAAACTCAATTCCAGGTGGAGCAGGCTCTGCTCCAAATTTTCCGCCTGGAACAATTATATTCTGTTCTTTCACTGCATTCATTATTTCAGGGACAGAAACACCCAATTGGGCAAGCCGGTCTGGCTCAACCCATAAACGCATAGAATAATCACTTGAGCCAAGTATATCAACACTTCCAATCCCTTTTGTTCTGGACAGAATATCTTTAATGTTTATGGTAGCATAATTCCCTAAAAAATTCTGATCATAATCCTTGTTTGTTGACGTCAGTGTGACCAGCATTAAAGGGAAAGAGTATTTTTTATTAGTACTTAAACCATACTGTTTTACTTCTTCCGGTAATTTTGGTGTAGCCTGAGATACCCTGTTTTGCGTAAATACAGTATTCATATCAGGATCAGTTCCTATTTCAAAGGAAACATCCAGGACCATAGTACCATCATTAGAGTTGGTTGATTTCATATAAATCATATTATCTACACCATTAACCTGCTGTTCGAGGGGTGTGGCAATTGATTGTTCAACATTGATAGCATTGGCTCCCGTGTAAGATGTGCTGACTGAAACCATAGGAGGTGAAATATTTGGGTATTGTTCCATTGGAAGGCCTAACATAAAAACTACCCCAAGGATTACAATTACAATGGCTATCACCATCGCAACAATAGGCCTGTTTACAAAAAAATTACCTTTTTCTTCCATAATCCTGTTCCTTATTTTTTTTGACCTTTTTCATTCAGTTCCACAATTTCAGGGCTGACAGTCATACCTTCCGTTACTTGTTGTAATCCCTCGTAAACTACTTTTTCGCCTTGGGCTATTCCTTTAGTGATCACCCAGAAACTATTAACAGTTGGACCTGTTTCAACGTCTCTTCTTTCAATCTTACTATTGTTGTTAACCACGTATAAGCTATATTTGCCCTGAAGTTCGCTTATGCATCTTTGTGGCACAAGGAGGGCGTTATCTACTACATCAATTTTTCCTTTTATCCTTGCAAACTGGCCGGGTCGTAATATTTTTTCTGTATTTGGAAAGGAGGCCTGAAGTAAAATACACCCTGTGGTCGGATCTACTTGCCTGTCAATAAAGTCCACCTTTCCCTTATATTTAAAAACCGAATTATCGGAAAGGATTAATTCCAGATTACTTTCTCCATACTCAAGTTCCTGTTTAGCTCGTTTTTCACTTTTCAGGGAATCAATTCTTGTGACCTCCCTGGCGTAAGCTAAATAATAATTTTCTGATAAGAAAAACTGCACCCTGATAGTGTCGATGGTTGAGACAACATTCAGAATTACAGGATTAGGGTCTTTTCCTACAAACTCACCAACCTTGGCTTTTGTTTTGCCAATAATGCCATTAATAGGCGATTTTACCTTTGTATAACTTAACTCGATATTTGCCGCCCTGAGGCTAGCCCTGGCAG
>JABMQA010000677.1 GCA_013203545.1 Bacteroidota bacterium | reverse complement strand
TTGATTATTATCGACAAAACCTTTGCCGTACGGAAAAAATAATTGGCGGATAATCCCATGAGGACAATTGATAATAGTGCGATGATGGTGATAACATTCATCTTCTGCCGGATCTTCAGATTGGTCAACCACTTTTTAATCATATCGTTCGAATTAATTTCAGGGAAATTTTTGAACCACTTTTAGTGAATTTTGAGGTTTTAAAAGTAGAAATATTTTGGAACATGCATGGTATTATGATTTCTGTTGATGGAATTAATGGTGAAAACACTTATAGAAAGCAGCAGCAATTTATAATTTGATTGCAATATCCAACAACCCACTACCGGGTTGCTTTTATTGACCCTTCTGATATTTATGCTACAATACCCAAAACTCATACCGGGTTTATGAACAGGTTCCATTTTACGAAAAGAAAATGCGGTCCCACTTTAAAAAAATTCAATTTCAACAACTTTCAAAAACTTCCCTTCAAGAATGGATGCCATTCCCTTAACCACGTTTCGGCGAATCTCAAGTTCCACAGGTAATGTGGGATCCTGGTGAGCAACATTTATGCGGGTTCCAACAATAAAATCAATCTCATCACATGCGAGCATCATTTGCACGATGCGGTCGGCTGCGCCTTTCCCCGGAGTCGATTGGGGTGTATAATCTCTGAGGATATTCGAAACCTTGGTCAGGGTGAGAATGCCTTCAGTGATCAGATCCACGCCATCCATAAAGGAAACCGGAGGCAAATCCGGATCGGTAAACTCAAAAGTATCCCTAATATCCGTTCCCCATTCGCGGGCAATGATATCACCGGTGGTGGCGCCACAGAGCACCTTTTTACCTTCGAACGCTAAAACCTTTGCTGCGTATTCGTGGTCTTTGGTTTTATCAAACGGTGGTCCCGTACAAATCAGTATTTTTCGGGCATCCCTGAAATTTATTACTGCACAGCTTGCATCATCTTTTAATGCAAAGCCATCATTTTGATAAGCCTGTTTTATCACCTTCCTGCCCAACTCCCGTGATGAAATAAGGTTGTTATTTTTTATTTCAGCCAACAGAAAATCTTTCAAGCCATCATGGCCCCATCCGAGTGGAAACCTGTCCGTTCCCAGTCCTGACTGGGTGATGCCATCCGTTGTTAGTACAATCCGGTCATCTTTTTCAGGAGAGAAGGCACAACTTCTAAGCTCCCTATTCCGGTATTTGTCAGTGGTGAGGATTATATTTTGCCAACCGGGATCAAATATCCGTGCATTCCTGATGATCAGGGGCTGAGGGTTGTCATATCCGAGCATACTTACTTTTCCGCCGATTTCAATATCAACAATGGTGAAGGTGGAATAACTCATCTTACGTTGGCTGCAAACTGGCAGGGTTTTCATGATGACCTCAGCAATCTTTTCGAAGTCCTTGTGTTCTATCGTAAAATTCAATGCCATGGTGGAGGTAAGCGTGGCCAGCATGTTGGCTTTCACGCCATGACCCATGCCATCCGACAAAACAGCAATAATTCTATTCTCTTCCTTTATCCGCCGGTTAACAAAAACATCCCCGCAGATGCGCTCATCTTCGTGGCTGCGCTGCTGACAGTTTATATCTATATGATGGTTTTCCGGCATAGGTGCCTAATTTAGCCTTTTTTCTTCTTTTCATGCAAGCGAATGATCGAATTGAGCATGGCTTCGGTTTTGGAAGCGCCTTCACCCAGAAGAAATCCTATCTGCTGCACCATATTCAGGTTCTGGTCAATTACTTCAGTCACCCGCTGTATGATCTGTTCATTGCGTACTTCAGGTGTGTGCATATCACGTACAATACCGCCAACCACCTTATGCCCCCTGATCGAAAACACACTCAGGTTCAGCAATGAGCCATCGATCATTACATCACGGCTAAGGATATTTTCACCGGTAGCCAAAACATTTTGAAAAACCTTATAAAACTGAATCGGTACGAGTGTTTTTAAATCAGCCCCCCGCAAGCCCGGAACAACCTCATTAATATCCCTGGCCTCATCTCCCAACAAATCGATAAAACTTGTATTGGACGACAGCACCTTTAACTTTTCGTCTGTAATTACAACCCCCGACGGGATCTGATTCATAATCTTCCGGGATGTTTCAAGTTTTTCTTTAAGTAAATCATATTCCTTCCTGGTATCATCCAATTCCCCACCCAGTTCTTTTAACGTTTGCCTGGCCTCTTTTCTGTTTTCACGAAGTGTGGTGATGTACTTGTTCTTATTATTTATAGAGAAGTCAATACACATTTCCGTGCGTGTTAATCCCTGGGCAACGGATGTGGCAAAATGCCTGCAGCTATCAAAACCACATTGTCCGCATGACCTGTTATGTTTGGTTTCACTTTTACCAATCAGTCGCAAAATCTCATTTATCCTGTCGTTGTCCGGAGTCGGTAACCGCTGATCGTCATTTTTGAAGGTTCTGTGTAAATCAATCGTTGAAAACTCATCGATTTCCTTTTGCCAATGCTCACGATCAACATCGCGAAAACGTTTTTGGGTATAAGCCACAACCCGTGCACTTCGCGATAATTTATCACCCACATCCGACATACCCGGTCCCATGATACAGCCCTCATCATAAAACAAATTAAAATGTTTCTGAACCTGATCAATCGAATTTTCAAACGAATGAATGGCCTTTAACGAACGCCTATTACCATCTTCAGTAAAAACAGTTCCGCTTAATTG
>JABMQA010000676.1 GCA_013203545.1 Bacteroidota bacterium | reverse complement strand
TAATTTAATTCTAAACTTTGGGTTAGCTGCATGACCAAATAGCTATGATGAAGATTGTGAGTTTTTCAGCAGACCCTATGATAAGGATAAACTCGTTGCAGGAAAACCGATGAAGGAACACCTGAAATTTGCCATGGCTTACTGGCATAGCTTCTGCGGTGATGGTGGCGATCCTTTTGGCTCACCAACCCGTTTTTTTCCCTGGAATGACATCAAAGATCCG
Source organism: Bacteroidota bacterium (assembly GCA_013203545.1). Classification (GTDB taxonomy): domain Bacteria; phylum Bacteroidota; class Bacteroidia; order Bacteroidales; family 4484-276; genus JABMQA01. Next base: position 15,128 of record JABMQA010000676.1, on the reverse strand, counting down.
CTGGATAAAGCCAGGATGAAAATGGACACCGCTTTTGAGTTTCTCACCCGGATGGGCCTTGATTACTATTGTTTCCATGATTATGATCTGGTAGGGGAGGGTAGTACGATTTTGGAGTCGGAAAAACGACTGGGAAAAATGGTAGCATATGCTTCGGAACTTCAAAAAGCTACCGGCGTTAAATTGCTCTGGGGTACGGCCAATCTTTTTTCTCATCCACGATATATGAATGGCGCTGCCACAAATCCGGATTTCACGGTAGTGGCTCATGCAGCTGTACAGGTAAAAAATGCCATTGATGCCACTGTTGCACTTGGCGGAACCAATTATGTTTTCTGGGGTGGTCGCGAAGGGTATATGAGCCTGCTCAATACCGATATGAAGCGTGAATTGGATCACCTGGCCATGTTTTTAACGAAGGCACGCGATTATGGCAGGGCCAACGGTTTTAACGGAACCTTCCTCATCGAACCCAAACCCATGGAACCCTCCAAGCATCAATACGACTTTGATGCTGCCACTGTTATAGGATTTCTCAGGGAATACGGGCTTGACAAAGATTTTAAACTGAACATTGAAGTAAACCATGCTACCCTCGCCGGGCATACTTTTCAGCATGAATTGCAGGTAGCTGCCAACGCCGGAATGCTGGGCTCCATTGATGCCAACAGGGGAGACTATCAGAATGGCTGGGATACCGACCAGTTTCCCATCAACATTTACGAACTGGTGGAAACCATGCTGGTCATACTTGAGTCCGGAGGCATCGCTTCGGGCGGTATAAATTTCGATGCCAAACTGCGTAGAAATTCCATTGATCCGGAAGATCTCGTCATTGCACACATTTCAGGTATGGATGTTTTTGCACGGGCATTGCTTATTGCAGATAAAATCCTTACGGCATCGGATTATAAAAAATTGAGAAAAGAAAGATACGCCTCTTTTGATGCAGGAACGGGTCAAAATTTTGAGCTGGGAAAAGCAGGTTTGGAAGATATGCGCACCTTTGCCATTGAAAATGGAGAACCGGATGCCATAAGCGGTAAACAGGAGCTTTTTGAAGCACTCATTAATCTATACATTTAATACCATTCATTTTGGATAATTCTAAGCCTGTTATAAAAAAGAGTAGCAGCAGCAAATACTTTGTAGCTGCCCTTACTTTTGCCGCCACATTGGGCGGTTTGTTGTTTGGATATGATACCGCTGTTATCAATGGCGCTATCGGTGCCCTGAAAGTGTATTTCATTCAGCCGCTGCATGAAAATGTGGATTCGGCCCAAAGTGTTATCCGGGAGTATAAAATTTTGGCCGGGTTTTGTTTCGCTATTATTGCGGTGCTGGTGAATAGCTTTCTGTTCAGGCTCTACAAATTTAAAAGGGCAGCAATCCTGAGCTTTGTCGTGATCGTGATTCTCGGATTTATTGCATGGGCCAGGTTTTTATCTATTCCCAATGTGCTAACCCCAAGTGTTGAAAATTCGATAAACGGTTTTACCATAGCAAGTGCGCTTATCGGTTGTATATTTGGTGGGGCTATGGGAGGATATATCAGTCAGTCACTTGGAAGAAAAAAAGGCTTATTGCTGGCATCCGTATTATTTTTCATTTCTGCGTTGGGTTCAGCCTGGCCGGAGGTGTTGAATTTTACCACCGGTGAAACCATCAGTTCTTTTATCGTTTACAGGATATTGGGCGGTATAGGTGTGGGCATAGCCTCCATGCTTTCGCCCATGTATATTGCAGAAATTGCCCCTGCAAATATCCGCGGGAAGCTGGTTTCATGGAACCAGTTCGCCATTATCTTCGGGATGCTTGTGGTTTATTTTGTTAACTACTTTATTGCCAAAGGCCAGGCTGAAGACTGGATCAACCAGACCGGCTGGCGGTGGATGTTTGCCTCCGAAGCTATACCGGCAACCCTTTTCTTTGTGATGATGCTCACAGTTCCTGAAACCCCCCGCTACCTGGTTATGAAAAACAGGCATCAACTGGCAGGGAAAGTGGCACTTAAAATCACTGATCGTGGCAATGCCTCAAAACTGATTGAGGAAATTGTATCTTCACTTAAAGAGAAAAAAGCGAACTGGCTTTCCTTTGGCGGGTTGGTAATTTTTATTGGAATTATGCTTTCGGTTTTTCAGCAGTTTGTGGGTATTAATGTAGTGCTCTATTATTCTTCGGAGATATTTCGCAATATGGGCATAAAAACCGAAGGCGCTTTGCTACAAACCATTGTTGTGGGAATGATCAATCTTATCTTTACCGTTCTGGCTATATTTACAGTTGACAGGTTTGGCCGTAAACCATTGATGATCATTGGCGCCCTGTGCATGGCGATTGGGATGGCAGGGCTGGGACTAATGTTCTATACCGGACATCTCGGTATGGCCGCCCTGTTGTTTATGCTATTTTACACGGCTGCATTTGCAATGTCGTGGGGGCCGGTTACCTGGGTCATGCTTTCCGAGATTTTCCCTAATTCCATACGTGGGGCATTATCCATAGCAGTAGCGGCTCAGTGGATTGCAAACCTCACCATTTCCTGGACTTTCGAAATTCTTGATAAAGATGTTTGGCTGATACAACATTTCAGTCATGGATTTGCTTACTGGATTTACGCCCTGATGGGAATTCTTGCAGCCTGGTTTATGTGGAAGTTCGTACCCGAAACCAAAGGTAAAACGCTTGAAGAAATGGGAAGCATTTGGAAAAATGACAATTATAATGACTATTGAATGACAAAATATCCCACTTCTTAAAAAAAAATATGCACCCAAATATTTACATAATTTTTACAAAAGAGAGGATGGTTGTGGAGCTGCAGGGAGTCGAACCCTGGTCCAAACAAGCAGCAATAAGGCTTTCTACACGCTTATTTTGTCATTGGTTGTCGGAGAACAGGCAGGGGACAAACACCCAACCTGAGCCGTAGCTTCTTAATTTTCGCTGTTCGTCCAAAGCTTACGAACAACTATCCCTGTATTGCTTCACCCCGTAACCAGGCAGGAACAAGGCATGTCCGCCTGCGGAGCGTCTCGTCCCAACACCTTGTGTCGGGAAAGGCTTAATCTACTGTGCTTCGATTAGGCTGCGAGAGCATAATTGTTGTCGCCAGTTATTGGCTGTGAGAACAGTTAGCAACGGGCCACATTCTCAATGCCCGGCATGCTTACATTACCACTTCCTTGCTGTCAAATCCAGTCAGCCCCATGAATTGAAAGAACTAAATCCCTTATTAAAGGGGGTGCAAAGATAATAAAAAAGGGCTGAATGTGTAATATTCAGCCCTTTTTTTATGTAGCGATGACTCGCATCGAAAGCTTCCTTTACCAAATCCGCAACTTCTCCAATTATGATACTGACTAATACCAAGCCATTGCAAAAGATGAAGCACTGAAATAATGGAGGTCAACCCTCCCCAAGCTTCTGAAATGCAAACTGCCTGAGGCCTGCAAAAACATACTTCATTTCAAGGCAAAGCTTTACAGGATCCTTCCCGGCGAAAAAAATCCCTATTACAAATCGCTCTACGATCAGCCTGGTGGAAGGTTGAAAAAGTTGACGATGGCATCACAGTGCTCCGTCGTGGAAAGCATACCCAACGGTGTACCCCCGGATATCCCCTGTTGCAGGAACCCTTCGATAACTTTCAATAATCCGAAGCCATGCTTATCACAACCATTATCTACGATTATGAGAATGCGTTCAACTTCCTCCGGAACCGGGGATATGGCCGTATCCTGATGGCCAATGGCCAGTATCTCTTTTGCCACATGGACGGAAAAATCGTGGAACTGGTGGAGCCATTCCAGATCAAAGATTTCGTGCTGGAGATCATGCGCGAGATCTGCCCCAAGGATGTCAGGAATATGCTCTACCGGGGGGGCAGGCAATATCTGGGCCCGGAGAACCTGGGATCACTCAGGTATTTCTTTCCGGAGTTCATCAAATCCACCCAGGAGAGCCAGCGCCTTTTCTTTAAAAATAAGTACTGGCACATTTCATCATCAGGCATCGATGAAAAAACCTTTTCCAACCTGGATTACCATGTCTGGAAAGACAAAATCATCGACATGGATACCGACCAACTCAAAGAACCGATGATCCGCGTGGAGAAACGCAATGACAAATTTGTGACGAAATTCTCCAATGAAGGCGCTCATTGCCATTTTGCCCGGTTTCTCTGGAATACAAGTAAATTCAATTGGCGCAAGTTCCAGGATCCGGAATCCCGGACACCCATCCCGGATACCCGGACAGCTGATGAGAAGTTCGAAACAAGTATGCACTTTGTCTCTAAGATGACAGCCATTGGATACCTGCTGCATAAATTCCGGGATAAGAGTTGCGAGAAAGCAGTCATCGCCATGGACGGAAAATTGAGTGAGGTGGGCGAAAGCAATGGCCGTACCGGGAAATCCCTGTTGGGTTTTGCCATCGGTAAGATGATTCCCCAGGTATATATCCCGGGCAAAAGCAGGAACCTCACGGAAGATCCATTTATCTGGGAAGAGGTGTCTGAGAAAACCGACAATGTCTTCATCGATGATGTTCGTACCAATGTAGATTTCGAGTTTTTCTTTCCGGTGATCACAGGCCGGATGACCATTAACATCAAGGGCAAAAAGAAGTTCACCCTTAACGACAATCAAACGGCCAAGATACTTTTGACTACGAACCATGCCATCAACGGTGATTCGTCTTCTTTCCGCGATCGCCAGGCAGTCATTTTATTCAGCGATTACTACAACGAACACCATAAGCCGATCAGTGATTTCGGAATTAACTTTTTTGATGAGTGGGATAAGTACCAGTGGAACCTGTTCTACAACTTCATGGCCAAGTGCCTGCAGGTTTATTTCCTGGCACGTGACAAGGGATGGGGATCTTCCGGATCGGGACTGGTGCTGCCGCCTATCGAGCGCATCGAAATGCGCCGGATGCGGCAATACATGGGCGAAGATTTCCTGGGCTGGGCCAACGAGTATTACGGCGTTCCGGATAACGAAGCACCGGACAAGGTGCAGCACCTGGCCACTTCAACACTCAACATTCCCATATCCAGGCAGGAGCTCTACAGGGATTTTTTAGACAAAAACCCAACCCAGCGAAAGCACACCACCGCCTACCGCTTCAAGAAAAAGATCATCACCTGGTGCAAATTCCGGGGATTGCAGTTCAACCCCCACAAATTTGACGACCAGAACCAGCCGGGTGCTGATGATAAATCGGGAGGGGTGGAGAATATTACCATAGCAAATAAAAACTATTAAAGAATGGAACTTTATCTTCCACCAATCCAAAAGCGACCGAAACGCTATAAAATCACCTGGACAGGTGAAATGATCTCCACCCTGAAGCGTGAATTCCCGGTTGAGTATAACCGTACCCTGGCTAAAAAACTTGGGGTATCCATGCGCTCGCTCATCCGTAAGGCACGGGAGTTTGGGATTGACAAAGAACCCTTCTTCCTGGAGAAACGACGCGCTGAGATTACCAAAATGGCCATGGACGCCCATCCGCCACATCCACATAAAGGAGATCCGGGCTGGTGTATCCCAAACAGCGAACATACCCGGTTTAAACCCGGTCAGGTTTCACTGATGTCAGTGGATCCGGAATTAGTTGAAAAAGTAAGGACAAAACGCAATGAAACCATCCGGAAGGAAAAGCTCCGGATCAAATGGGGCCTGGAGCCAAAAACGAAACTTAATCTTATTAATTTCTAAATCAAAAGGAGTATTTATCATGCAAATTATCAAGTTTATTTACAACGAAAAAGAAATCGAATTCGAACCATCAGGAAACAACAATGTGATGGTAAATGCCACGCAGATGGCAAAGGTTTTTGGGAATGAGGTTACCTTTTTTAGAAGAAATGATGATACAAAAAAATTCATCGATGCTTGTTTAAAAATTGAGAATTCTCAGTTTTTGGGTATCGAAAAAAAGTAAGATTTGGTGTATGGAAAACAAAAATCCGGCACTTGGATGCACCGGATATTAGCACTAAAATTCGCTGCCTGGCTCGATCCACATTTCGAAGTCTGGATCTTCTCGACCATCGATCAGATTATCTTGGGCCACTACCGTGAAATGAAGGAAGCCACCATCGAACAACTGGAAGCTGAAAAGGAATGGAGAGAAAGACGCGACCAGTTGATAAGGAAGAATCCGGAAATTGCTAAGATATTTCAGCTGGAGCTGAAGATTACAGCCGCAGAGAAAAGACGTATCAAAGCGTTCAAAGCTTCAATGGCCCAGCTTAAATTGGAATTTTTTCGTGAATCAAAAGAATAAAAGCCGGGACTAACCGGCTTTTATTCTAAATATATCAAATTCAATTTCCAACAATTTCCAACAATTTCTATAGCGTTACTATTTTATTATTGTCATTTTCTTTGAATCGGTGATCTGCCCGTCTAAACGTAATGCATATAAATAAATCCCCAATTTTAAGTTGCTTGCATCAAGCACAAAATAATGATTTCCTTTTGGTCTAATTCCTTCATTTATGGATTTTATCCGTTGTCCTGTGCAATTAAACACATCGACTTGTATGTACGATTCCTTTTCAATAAAATACCGAATTTCAGTGTAGTCTTTTACAGGATTGGGAACGTTCTGTAATAGTTCACCAAGTTTTGTTTGGGAATTAAAACCCTCTTTTTGATTTGAATCATTTGGAATTAAGGATAATAGGTAATTTCTTTTTTTTAAAAATTGATCCTTAGAGATTGGCTTGTGTTCGGGCATCTTTCCTGATATGGTAGACTTTAAACCACTATTCTCCATAACAAAATATGTATACCCTAGATCAATAATAGCAAATACACTGTCTTCAAAAGATGTTGGATTTGAAATTTTATTTTCATAGTAATTGATAGCATCAGACCAATTCTCAAGTTTGATATCACATTTCGCAATTAGGTGATTTCCTAAACTTTCTAAGACAGTATCAGATTGTATTGCAATATCATTTGCATAATATTGTTTCAATGGTTGGTAATTACCGGAAATAAAATATTCCAATGCAAATAACTCTTTCATTGCTGCACTTGAAAATTTTGTTTGAGGGTATTGTGTTATTAGCAGTTCATACATATTTTTTGCTTCAGCAAAATCTTCTTGATAGAACAGGTTGTTTGCTGTATCATACATTTCTTCAGCTGATTCTGGAATTGAATCTCTTGTATCATTCGGACACCATATGGGATTCCAAACAAAGCCACTTGGGTAGAAATCCTCAACCGGGTCAAAATTGTTGCCCCAACAGTTATATCGAACATCTTTTATCAAGGGCGATGTCCCTGCACTATGATAAACTAATGGATCTTCATAGTACCCTGAATTATCTTCATCAATAATGACATTGTATCTAAAATAGTATGGAAAACTATATTCGGAAGCATATACCTCAATCGATGAGTTATCAATAATTTCCTGTGTTAGAGTTTGATTCGTTGCGGAAGAATTGCCATGTAATTTAAAATTGCTTCGATTACCCAACCATATCCCAATGTTGTTATTCATTATGTGGTTTTTATAAATTTCCCCTTGAGAATTGTACGCAACAATACCATGATTAATGCAGTTTTTTATCTCATTGTTCTGAATGATTTGTCTACCCACCCGGCCATGTCCGGATTGCATTAGCTGAATACCATCATAATAATACTCGATTAAATTATCTGAAATGTTGTAACTATTGTAATTTAACAAATCAACTGCCGGCCTGGAATCGTCTGTAGTAAATAAACAACCTGTAATAGTGACTGATTTATCATTATCTTCAATGTTCTCCAGGGATAGTGAAGTTTTGTAAAAAATGCTTTGATCTGAGACTGTAACATCACCTTTGTGTGAAAAAACATATTCACATTCATTAAAAATTGATCCAGATATAATCAAATTGCTGCTATTACTATGCAAAGAGCATTTTTCAAATGTTGCATTAACAATTGATGTTGACAGGATTTCATTACTAACATACACATCCCATAGAGAATTTGGAGATGTGAAAGTAACATTATGTCCAATAATTACTATCCCGTCAACAGTTAAGGGTTTTGAATTAAGTGATGTTAGGGTTGCATTGTCAGATATTTCCAATGTTGCACTTTCATCGAAATATAATTGTCCTTCACTTTCAAATATGAGTTGGCCGTTTTCCGGAATGGTCAATCTTGCGCCATTTTTCACAGTGATTTCATTCGTAATAACAGTATACTCAGATAGTGTAACATCATGAGTAACTTCAAATCCTTGCGCCATAATGTTTAGTGCAGGGTCACCAAAGAGATTAAATGCGAAATTGTCGGTAGGTAATAAAGATAATACTTTACTTTCAAGAACATATTCGCCTGTAATATGTGATAAATGTTCAAAGATAGTAAATGGCAATAATTCCTGGAAATAAGTAGGAGGATCAAATATCACACTTGCATAATTTACTACAAAAGTTCTTCCTGAGCCAAGATACGCAGTAAAACCCTTTGTACCAGAATAAGTTGTTAATGCTTCAGCGAAGCAATCCACATCATCATCGAACCATCCGGTTTGACATGATATGGCATGTACTACCGGTGATTTATTGTAATTTAAAAGATTATTTTCAAAATCGCTAATAACAAGACTATAACCACCAACCGACCAAAGATTTTTATACCCATGTCCAAAATATTCGAATAATATAACTCCATCATTTATGACATTATAAATCCTTTGATTTGTGTTTGGCTTTGAAGCATCAATCTTTTCAACGGTAAAATATGAGGGTACAAGGTTATCCATAAAATTAAAGAATAACGACATATAGTTAAGGTTTAAAAATTGTTCGTGTATCAACACTCCTGTTTCATCCCGCCATCCGCCGAATGTTGCTTCAGATTCAAAATAGATTGTCTTACCAATGATATTATGAAGTTCAGTAAGACCATCTGTTAAATTATTGTCAACACAAAACCTCCCGATATACAAGTCCCCCACTTTATCATAGACTCCATTTTCACTCGATAAACAGGTATAATAGTAATCAGAAGGATATTCATCACCTAGATAACTTGCGCCAGGATATTGATCATAGGAAGTTGGCATTATGATGTTGTTGGATTTTTCAGTATCACCAATTAATAAGACATAACCAAGTTTTCCATCAAAAGTGTGTTGCGCATTTCCGCCTTCGTAGATACGACGTATACAAGTTCGTATTCGTTGTTCCTCTTTATTATCATAATTTGGTGGTACTTGGTTTTGCCCTTCAAAGAAAAAACCTACTTCATCTGAAATAATATTTGATGCATTTAAAACTACAACATCAAAACCATTGTAAGTGGCTCTGTGGTTGGCAATCCGAAGTACTTCGGAATCCGGATTTGATGGTTCAAAAAAAGGTTCAGAACATATAATAAGATAATCGGTAACAATATTGTCAGCTTGGGCAGGTTCTGTAAGTGTGAACCATTGAACGTTGCCATTTCCCTGCACATTGTCATTAATAGTTGCTGTTATCCCACTTGATTCATAGTTAATAAATGCATGTGTTGCAACATTATTAAATATTCCGGAGTTAACATTTACCATTGAAGATGGATTAATGAAATCAAGTGAGATTTCAAAATTAGTGTATACAATAATGTGACTTAATGTCGGGTTAAATTGAATTGGATAGAAGAAAACTTCAGCATATTTCTGATCTCTCAGGTAACCAATGGATTTAATTTCTGCACTAATCCCAGGTAGATAGCAGTTCTGTGAATAGGTAGTGTCATTCTTACTGAACACTTCCTGTAAATGTACACCACCGGTTGAGTCCTGTATTTCAATAAAATCCGGTGCAGGATAGATGTAATAATTGTTGAAAGCAATTTGTCCCGTAATATTTACGGTTAAGTTTACACTATCGCATTCTGGTATGGCAATTAGTTTCCTAATGAACGGTAATTCAGGGTCACCAGTGATCGATAGAACAGCGTTTGAAGGAATTTCAATGCGCTGAAAATTTTCATTTTCCACTGTTGTGTCTTGTTTATACATGCCACAAACTTCCATTGTAAATACTACCTGCTGGTTGTCAGAACAAGTCAGGTTCATGATTGGGGATTCAGGTGAGGGTTTGGTAAAACCAACCCAATCCTGGGCTACAACAAGGCTACTAATTATGTAGCATAAACAGAAAAGTAATTCTTTTTTTTCATAAAATTTTCTTTATGGGTTGAATATTAATTTATTGGAAGAAAGAAAAGTATTTTCAATCTGGATATTGTATATGTATATGCCTTTTGTAATTAGATCCCCTTTTTGATCTTTTCCATCCCATTTTAACTCTCCCTTACCAAATAATGTGAATTGCTTTATCAACACGCCATTGGTACTATAAATGTTAAGACTAGCTTTTTTGATATTACAGGGAAGTTCATATTTGAAAATCGTCTTAACAGAAAATGGATTTGGTGAGACAGAAAGGGAGATGTTTTCACCTTCGTTCAGTATTATTGATGTATACAATGAATCCAAGTCATGAAAATACGTTGTAAATGTTTTACCATAGTCGCTGCTATAGTCAATATAAACCTGTGTATGCCAATCATAAGGATCCGATGTTGCCCTTTTTACATAAAATGATCCGGGCTGACGTCCGGCCGTGTATTGTACACCCCAATCATACAAGCTCACATACTCCGATTCATATTGCTGGGTCCAGGTGTAGCCAGTATCAACACTGTGAAATATTTTGTAATGTGCATTTGGCCACCATGAAATTAGGTAAATTTCCCCGGGTTCGGTTCCTCTTGAAATTTCTGGATATTTTCCACCGATTTGCCAATAGGCTATCGTACTATCGATAGGAATTTGGGTAAAAGTCTGACCATAATCAGTTGTATGAACAAAATTAAAGTATAATCCCGGTTCACCATAAATCCCATAAAATTCAGATTCTGAAAACCCGACTTCCGTGAATGGACAAGTAACTGTTATTGGCAATAATTCAAATGTAAGAGCAAAATCTGTACTTTTAAAGAAGCCTTCAAAAGTCCCCTTGTATATCAATCCAGGAATTGTACCAGTAAAATATTGTGTATAATCCGGGAAATTTTCACGAAATACCCACGTTTCTCCATAATCAAAACTTACCCATAGTTCATGATCAACAAGGTTATACAAAGCCCCTTGTTCAGCATCACCTAATATATTTCCCACTTTCATCTCATCGGGCAGGGCATAATCAGGAGATGCATATTGAAGGTAAAGATGCTCACCATGGTCGGAGGAATAAAAAATAGCACTGTAGTTTAATCCATTTGGATAATAGTACCAAAAATTTGAAATATATACTTCACCGGGAGAGGCTCCTCTCGTTATCTGGGCTATTAACGTACCGCAAAACAGGAAGCTCAAAAAGGAAAATAATAAACTTTTTTTCATTATTGAGGTGTTTATTAATTCTATCATGATAAATTAAAAGGAAAAGTAAGGATCTCTATCATTTTTTCTTGCTTTTTTACCCACCAAATATACAATAATTTTAACAATACCAAATTTTTTGCACTATTTTTGCCCCAACCTTTCTCCATAGTAATATGGTAGAAGGCCAACTAGTAAAAATAACCACCATGTTCTACGATTATTTGTCAAATCCAAATAAACGGGAAAACCCGTTGTATCCTCTCGCTTCGGCGGGACTGGCTGTGGTGGCCAGACTAGTGGTGCAGCGGGTTTTTTCGTTGGAGGACAAATTATGTCACAATCAAACCCGGTCATCACGCGCATACGCGTGACCAAAAAGAATTGCATCAGCATTCATAATCATGATGCCATCGTAATCCACCACATCCGCAGGCTCCACAGCGCCCGTAAGCGCCTGGAGAATGCCCTGGATGCTTTCCACACCCGCTGGGGTATCGACTGGACCGAGTACAACACCCGAACCCGTAAAAGAAGGAGGTAGCTATGCAACGATCAGATGAAACCTTCGTACCGGTCATGGTCTGGGATCCCTACACAGCTACCACCGTCAATATGGCACCGGTGCTGTACGTAATCAACGAGTACTTTGGTGGCTTCGACCATGCCGCGGTCAGGATCACCGAGTTCATCGAGGATATCATTTCCAACCACAGCAACCTGGTGAGCGAAAATCCGGACAAGTTCCACGATTTTATGTTCGATCTCAAAATGCTCCGCCGCAGCTTTACCGCCACCAAAACGGGCCAGCAGCCCCAGTGTTAACCCAAAAATGTACTACATCATGAAAAAAAAGCAAACAAAGCATTACCGCAACAACGTACCGGTGTCGGGCATCGATGCCGGCGCCCTCTGGATCCGCTCCGGAAGCTTCCTCACCCTAATGGATGAGGATCAGTTCGTCCGTGCGCCCTGGCATCCCGATCGCTTCACACCGGTCGATCCGGATGAAGCCGGTACAGGCCCGCCAACAAAGCGATAGCCTGCAATGATCAATTGATCACAACTTTCACGAACATTTCACCACGGCTGCCCCAGGCAGCCGTTTATTTTAATCCGTGCGCAGCACACCTTTTATTGGTTTGTGCGGTAGCATTCTCCCCCTTCAGGGGGAGTTAGAGGGGGTTTCCCCGGCTTTCCCGTTTCCCCCCGCCCCCCCCTCCGTCCATCAAAAATAATTGGTACACTTAGTTCAGATCAGCAAAAAACCTAAAACCCTCATATATAGTAATATACTCTTTTTATTACCTCTTTTTTTGAAAATAGACTTATCATAATTCTCTGAAAAATTCGTGCTTTCGTGCGCACAAATATGTTCTATCTGCATACATGTTGATTTCAGGGGCTTTCAGAGGGTCGGATTCCGCACGAATCTGCACAAGTTCGTACTTTTTGTACGGATCACCATTTTCGTGCGCCGGGAAATAGCTTAAAATATTATCATCCAGCGGATTAACGAAATTACCGTACTATTTGCACGAATGCACGAAAATTTTCCGGGTTTCACCCAGGCCTATGTTGCAAAAATGATTTGTGAAATAGTTTTCAACAATGTAAGTGTTGAAAACCCATTCTCTTAAGTACTGAATTATTAACTAATTTTGTATTATCTACAAAGCAATAATTGTAAGAAGAGTTATTAATCAAGTTGGAGCTATTAGACCTCTTATTGATTCTGCAATAGATATCCATGTTATTATTTGTAAGAGATAAAAATAGTTAAAAAGTAAACTTTTAAGTTGATTTTATGGAAATACACCCTATTTTTGCAGATCAAGATTGTCTGTTAACTGTTCAGTACAATGATCAGGAAGTTGATGAATTTAGAAGGCTGTTAGAAGAATGGACAGATCTTGAATGGTTAGAAGAGTTCTTTTCAAATAACGAAGCAGATTTGGATAAATTCCATGATGGTTGTTCAGTTGAAGATGCTATTATAGTTACTAGGTTAAATGCAAAGCATTTTTTAAAACAGATACATGCAATTTCTGAAAAGGGTGAAGTTGAGCGAATAGAATTAATGAAAAATTTATTTCAATCACTCAGTAAAAAGTATCCAGATGATGAATACCTTCAAAAGAAGAAAGCATACGGATCCAGATCACATAATTGGTTAAGATTTTATGCGTTAAAAATAGAAGAAGATCAATATTTAATTACCGGTGGAGCGATAAAGCTTACACAAAAAATGCAGGATCGTCAACATACAAATGAGGAATTAATAAAAATTAATAATTGTAGGGACTATCTGGATGAAAAAGGTATAATTGATCATGCAGGCATGGCAGAATTATTAGAATTCGGAGAATAAATGAAAAAAGAAACAGTACGAGAAAAACTTTACAAAATCACCTCCAAGGAGCCTTCAAAAATATTGGAATATGCCAATTGGTATATTGATAATGAAGACTGGCTTGATAAATCAGCAATGATTGCTCTTAAGATACTTAGAACTTTAAGAGCTAATTCAATTACCCAAAAGGGATTTGCTGAGAAAATTGGAGTTTCCCCGCAGTTTATAAATAGAATTGTGAAAGGTAAAGAAAACCTTACTCTGGAAACTATTTCAAAAATTGAAAAAGCACTTGGTATTTCTCTAGTTGAAATTCCAGCAAGTTCTTTAACATATCGTAAGCTTGCAGTTTCTAAAATTCAAGGAAGTTACATCCATCCTGATCAGTGGTCAGTTGATTTTCCGTATATCGCAGATACGGATCTACTTGGGTCTATTGAGGATATTAAAGAACGCAAAAAAGAGATTGCTCCTGAAAAATATCAAACATTAACTGCTATGTTAAGCGTGTATGCTGGATTGGGCTTAATCCGTGGAAAAGGAGGTGATGCATGACAACCAAAGTGAAAAATCTTTCATTTCAACTGGCCAGTATTAGTACTGAGCAATTTGCTATGTTAGCAGATTCCGTTATGGATCCTAACGATGTTCGGATCGGAACTCATCTGAGGTATGGTTCGCATAATGTTGAAAAGATTATATCAATTTTTACACTGTTTAAATTTGAATCGAAGGAAAAACCCTTCATTCAAATTGAGGTAGGTTGTCATTTTAGAATAGAGGATAAGTCTTGGGATACAATGTATAATGATCAAAAAAAACAACTGGTTGCTCCTAAAGGTTTTATGCTTCAATTATCTGTTCTTACTGTTGGAACATGCCGTGGTGTATTGCATGCAAAAACTGAAGGGACACCACTAAATAAGTATTTCTTACCAACTCTAGATATTTCACCAATGGTTAATGAAGATGTAAAAATGGATTTTTCCTGATAACAAAGTTTACTCTACCTGTCCTCTATTTTCTACCTGTTAATTACTTACTTTTGCCCTGCCGCGACGGGTTTTATTAAATCATAAAACCTGATGCCATCTGACGTAACCGTAAAAATCAGGGTACCGCAGTACCTCGAAAAGTACATCGCCGCCCAGTCGCTCAACAAAAGCGAGCCACTGGTTTTTCACCACAAACATGTGAATGCCATCAGCCTGGTGCAAAAGGTGAGCAATTTCAACACCCTCAAACAAATTCCGCTAAGCGAGCGCGAAAATGTGCGGGAACACTTTTCACCCCACATTCCAAGGTCAGGGAACATCATCATCCAACTGCCCTGGTCGCGCGATAAGGATGTTCGAAGGTTAAACTATTT